>JASLJB010000304.1 GCA_030152605.1 Acinetobacter sp.
TTAACGAATTATCGAGGCTGAAATGACGCAACCTAACGCTCAATCGACTTCTGAACAGGCTATTTCCGAAAACGATTTAATTGCACAGCGTCATGCCAAGCTTAAACAAATACAAGAACAAGCCACTGAAAAGGGCGTCAGTCCTTGGCCAAATGCTTTTAAGCGCGAGCATTATGCGCAAGATTTGCAAAACCAATTTGACGGTTTGTCTAAAGCACAGATCGATGAAGCAGAACATGTTTATGTTGCAGTTGCGGGTCGTGTGATGCTCAATCGTGGATCATTTATTGTGATTCAAGATATGACTGGCCGTATCCAACTCTATGTGGATCGCAAAGCTTTGCCTGCTGATGACCTCACCAGCATCAAGTCTTTGGACCTTGGCGATATTATCGCAGTAAAAGGCTATATCAGCCGTTCAGGCAAAGGTGATTTGTATGTGCATATTGAAGAATATGAACTACTGACCAAGTCACTGCGCCCACTGCCAGACAAATTCCACGGTTTGAATGACACTGAAGTCAAATACCGTAAACGTTATCTTGATCTGATCGTCAACGAAGAAACGCGTAAAACCTTTGAAATCCGTGCGCAAGTGGTGTCGGGGATTCGTTCATTTTTAACCAATGAACGGTATATGGAAGTTGAAACCCCGATGATGCATGTCATTCCGGGTGGGGCTTCTGCGCGTCCATTTGAAACGCATCACAATGCTTTGGATATGGAACTCTATCTGCGCATCGCACCTGAGCTATATTTGAAACGTCTTGTGGTGGGTGGTTTTGAGCGTGTGTTCGAGATCAACCGTAACTTCCGTAACGAAGGGGTATCTACCCGCCATAACCCAGAATTCACCATGATCGAATTCTATCAAGCCTATGCAGATTATAAAGATTTGATGGCTTTGACTGAAAACATGTTGGAAAAACTGGCGATTGATATCTTGGGTTCAACTGATGTGCCGTATCAAGGTGAAGTGTTTAGCTTCAAAGGCCCGTTTAAAAAGATTTCTATGTTTGATGCGATCTTGGAAAACAATCCTGATTTCACGCCTGAAAATGTTGCGGATCGTGACTTCTTGGCGACTTTTGCCAAAGAGCAACTCAAGCAAGACATCAAACCGGGCTTTGGTCTGGGTAAATTACAAACCATCGTGTTTGAAGAAACCGTTGAAACCCAGTTACGTCAACCTACGTTTATTACTGAATATCCAGCAGAAACCTCTCCACTGGCACGCCGTAATGACCACAACCCACATATTACCGATCGTTTCGAGTTCTTCATCGGTGGTCGTGAGTTGGCCAATGGCTTCTCCGAATTGAACGATCCAATCGATCAAGCAGAACGTTTCCAAGCGCAAGTCGCTGAAAAAGATGCCGGTGATGATGAAGCCATGCATTATGATGCGGACTTTATCGAAGCACTTGAATATGGTTTACCGCCAACAGCGGGTGAAGGCATCGGTATCGATCGTCTGGTGATGTTATTTGCAGATGCTGCAAGTATCCGTGATGTGATCTTGTTCCCGCATATGCGTCGTAAAGAAGCTTAATTTTTAACGAAAAATATGACCTCCACCGCGGGGTCATTTTTTTTGAGTTCAAATTACAATAACTACATAAAAATACTAAACGCTTACGCATTGATGTTTTTAGGATTATTGATTGTAAATATTAATTAACAGTGTTGCAGGATTGAAATTCGACCTTAAAAAAACTATGGTAAGGCGGACCTATTATAATTGAGAACTTTTGTGCGCTTATCTTTTAAAAAATCACTTTGTGTTGTGGTTTTCACAACAATGACTGCTCCTGTTTTTGCTCAGGGTTTAGTGCTCAATGATGAAAACTTACGTACTGATTTAAATTGGCTGAATCAACAGGGTGTGATTCAGATCAGCACCTCGACTTGGCCAATGAGTGGTGATGAGATTCAGCGTGCACTTGCGGCAGCGCAAGTCTCAAATACAACACAGCAAAAAGTCATCGATCAGATCCAACAAGCACTTCGCAATGACAATCAAATGCTTAAGCTTGGCCTGTTTGGTGCCACCGATCAAAAGCATGTTCCGCAGCAGTTTGGCGAAGACCATAAAGCCAAAATGATGGCGTCAGCTGAATTCAATGCCGGCGGTGAGCAATGGGATGCCAAGATTCGCGTCAATGCAGAAAAAAACCAACGTATTGATAACGGCAACAAGGTCAATGTCGAAGGCAGTTATCTTGCCGGAAAACTCTGGAACCAATGGCTCGTCGCGGGTCAAATCCCGACTTATTGGGGGCCTGCGCATGATGGCAGTTTGATCCGCGGCGATGCGAGCCGTCCGGTCTATGGATTCACAGCCCAACGTGCTGAGCAGAAAGCTTTTGAAAGCAAATGGTTGTCTTGGATTGGACCTTGGCAATATCAAGCCTTTGCAGGTCAGTTAGATGATTATAAGGCTGTACCTGATGCCAAACTTTTAGGTTTACGTGTGACTGCACAACCGTTGCCATATTTGGAGTTAGGTGCATCGCGTATTTTACAATGGGGTGGGGAAGGACGTTCTCAGAGTCTAAGTACGCTATGGGATGCAATCAAGGGCAATGACAACTTCTATGATGGCGATGATGATAAGTCGAATCAAATTGCGGGCTTCGACGCACGCTTGAATCTACAACCCCTACTCAATGTGCCTGTTGGGATCTACGGTCATTATGTCGGCGAAGATGAAGCGGGGATGTTACCGTCTAAAAAGATGTATCAGGCCGGAATGGATTATTCCTCAAGCTTTAGAAATATGCCTTATCAAGTCTATGCAGAGTGGGCCGATACTCGAACCAATGGCAATGTGAAAGCCATTTCCTACACGCATTATATTTACCAAGATGGCTATTACCAACATGGCTTCCCACTTGGACATGCCATGGGCGGTGATGGACAAATGTATTCGGTCGGTGGCTCGATGCGCGTTGATCCAATGAACCGTGTCGCAGGACGTGTGCTGTATAGCAAAGTCAATCAATCTGCTGCCATGCTGGGCGATCAAATCGTGAATCAAGCCTTTCCTGAGCAAGATACCATTAAAGCTTTAGATGTGACTTGGACGCATTATATGAAGCCCAATGTACCGTTAAAATTCAATGGTTGGGTCGGAAACTCTGATCACCAAGGCAGTGATCATGGCATCAGTGTCGGGGTGGAGTTGCCGCTTGAGAAAAGTCTATTCCGCTAAGTGCTCAAGTCTGATGTGATGTTGATGAAAACTTAAGTTTAAAAAAATCGTCTGCGCTGTGCAGGCGATTTTTTTGTTTTTTGCGTGTGAGCAGCCGCTAAAATTTGGCTCATATTTTGTTGATATTTCCTGCTTTTTGAGCTGAATCATTCAGCAATTATATACTGATTAAGAATAACAATATAAAAAAACAAGCAATAGTAAACAGCGCTAAATCACTATAATGAATAATCTTTTTCAAAGACTCGGTCGTGTTGATGGGGCTAAACCCACATCACAGTGTGCCGAGTTTATCCCCGATCATTTGCTTTGGTGTTGTCGATGTCAATCAATGAGGAAAGACTTACTCATCTTAAACAGCTTGAAGCTGAGAGTATCCATATTATCCGTGAAGTTGCAGCAGAGTTTGAAAATCCAGTCATGTTGTATTCGATTGGCAAAGATTCGGCGGTGATGCTGCACCTTGCGTTAAAAGCTTTTTATCCGGCCAAATTGCCATTCCCTTTGTTGCATGTCGACACCGGTTGGAAGTTTAAAGAGATGATCGCGTTTAGAGACCAGATGGCGAAGACGCATGGTTTTGACTTGATCGTGCATCAGAACCAAGCAGGCCGCGATGCAGGTATCAATCCTTTTGATCATGGCAGTTCAAAATACACCGACATCATGAAAACCCAAGGCTTAAAAC
>JASLJB010000306.1 GCA_030152605.1 Acinetobacter sp.
CTGCTGATCCAGCACCCAGACCTGATGCTGCCAACGGTTGGGGTCGGCTTGGCCATTGCTGGCGATACGATCCACATAGATCAGCACCTGACGGGTTGCCACATCACTGCTGCGTAGCGCCAATCGTTGACTCAGCGCAGCATCGGCATAGTAATATCCGAGCAGTAACAGTAAAATCAACACGGCACAGCGCCCACAGGTCCATGCAGCGCAGATCAAAATGCGACGCTCAACATACAGGCCATAGCCACCCAAGCCCAATGCCAGCAACAGACACAGCAGATTGATGCCCACGATCGTCGGTATCCAGTGCGCGACGTATGTCTGGCCCATGCTACTGATGCCGATGATCCAAGCCATGAGCAACAAGATTGAAGTCATTGCGGATACGTTGTTCCAGAGTAGAGAAAGGCTGAATGAACAGAAAAGTGAAGATGGCTAAAATGAAAATTCAAAAACAAGGTGCAGAAAACCAAGTACAGAACACGAAAACAAAGCACAGAAAAAATTAAAGCCCATCGAGATGGGCTTTAACAATAACCTTGATCGGGTCGCGTGGCTTAAGCGACTAAAAGCATTTTGGGCCTAGCCCTCAACCCATAAACCATCTTCCATCAACAAAGTATGATCCGCTGATCGTGCCAATTGTTCATCATGGGTCACCACCAACATCGCCATATTGAACTCTTGCTGTAAATCGGTCAGCAAACTAAAGATGGTGCTGGCGGTTTTACGGTCCAAGTTACCTGTCGGTTCATCGGCCATCATCAGCTTCGGCTGCGTCACCAACGCACGTGCCAAAGCCACCCGTTGCCGTTCACCACCGGACAGCTCACCCGGTTTATGGGTCAAACGATGACTGAGGCCAACACGTTCCAGCAAATATTCAGCCCGTTGTTTGGCTTCTTTATAACTGGCATTGCGACGCAGCATCAGCGGCATGGCGACATTTTCCAAGGCACTAAACTCTGGCAACAAATGATGAAACTGATAGACAAAGCCCAAGTGCTGATTACGCTGATAGCCACGTTCGGCTTCATTCAGATGATCAAAGCGCTGACCATTCAGAAACACCATGCCTTCAGTCGGACGGTCGAGACCGCCCAAGATATGCAGCAAGGTGCTTTTACCTGAACCACTGGCACCGACGATCGATACAAACTCACCGGCATGCACTTTGAGCGAGATGCCTTTGATCACTTCAACCGTTGATTTTCCATCGGTGAAATGCTTTTGGATATTTTTGGCTTCAAGCACCACAGGCTGATGCATAGCGACATTGTTATTCATAGCGCAGTGCCTCGGCAGGTTGGATTTTGGCAGCACGTAAGGCTGGATAAATCGTGGCAAGGAAACTCAAAACCAAGGACAAACTCACAATCACCAGCACGTCTTGCCATCTGAGATAAGACGGTAAGTAGTTAATAAAGTAAGCATCAAACAAATGCAGACCCAAGGTGTTGTTCAACCAGCCCATCACACTACTAATACTGCTGGCAAAAATAATCCCCAACACCGCACCGGCCAAGGTCCCGACCACACCGATCACGGTGCCTTGCACCATAAAGATCTTGGTGATGGTTGCAGGTGATGCACCGAGGGTACGTAAAATAGCAATATCTGATTTCTTGTCGGTCACCACCATCACCAAGGAAGAGACGATATTAAACGCCGCCACCAACACGATCAGGAACAGCAATAGACTGACCATGGCCTTTTCCATCTGAATGGCGCTAAACAAGTTGCCGTGGGTATAGGTCCAATCGGATGGATAATACTGACCTGGCAATTCTCTCACCACATCACTGGCAACTTGCGGTGCCAAAAAGATATTGTCCAACTTCATCCGAATCCCTTGCGCACCATCCGGTAGACGCAACAAAGTCGAGGCATCATTCAGTGCGATATAGCCCAAGGTTGAATCGACTTCAGCCCCAATACTAAACACACCGACGATCTTAAAGCGTTTAAAGCGCGGCACCACGCCGGCTGGCGATGGTGTGGCTTCTGGGAGGACCAAGGTCACATTGTCATTCAGGCGCAGACCGAGTGAATCCATCAATTGCTGACCGAGGACGATCCCAAATTCACCTTTTTTCAGTTGATTCAGACTGCCGCTGACCATGTGGTTTTGGATGATCGAAACTTTCTTTTCATATTCAGGTTCGATCCCGGTGACCATGATGCCCGCCACCTGTCCCTGTGCCGTGAGCATGCCCTGCAATTGGGTAAACGGTGCCACCCCTGTGACATGCGGATGCTTCTCAATTTTATTTGCAAGCACAGGCCAATCTGTTAAGATTTGCGTCGAAGAAACAGTCGCCTGAGGCACCATTCCCAGCACTCTATTTTTCAATTCACGGTCAAAACCATTCATCACAGACAATACTGTAATCAAAACGGCAACCCCTAAGGTCAGACCGATCATCGAAACTAAAGCAATAAAAGAAATAAAGTGATTACTACGCCGTGCGCGAGTATATCTCAACCCTATATACAGCGAGATAGGTTTAAACATACCAATCTAGTCCGAGGTGTTTTTATGGAAGCTTTACAACATCAACATGCCACCACTGAACGTCGGGTGATGTCGCGTATTGATGCTGCGTTAAGGATTAATTATCAGATCATTGCAGACGATGTCGCCCTGAATGACCCCTATGATCCAAATTTTGTTTTGCCGCGCTATTTTCTACTACTTGCCGAATTAGATCAATTTGATCATGCACTAGAATACGAATTAGAACAATTAAGTCAAAAGGATCAACAAATTGCCCGAATACTATCCTTATTCAACCAAAAACTAAACCTGATTACAGGGTCGCTCTACGATGCCACGGTACAAAGTTTGCTCCCCACCCCACAACAGGTGAATTTTTCAGAAAGTGGTTTAAGCTTTTTTAGCGATCTCAGCTTAAAACAAGGTACTTATTTGCATCTGACCTTGAGCCATCCTGAAAACTTTTTTCATATCGCCGCCACCGCCCAGATCGCCTATGCTGAACCGGATGTGCAAGGCCTATATCGAATCGGTGCCTACTTTGTGACTTTACACCCGCAGGACAAAGTTAAATTGGCCAAGTGTGTCGCCGATCATCTCTGCTAAAAGCACGGCGGCGCGTTATGGGCTTTATTGACCCGTATCTGCCACCTTGATCCGGCGTTCTCGATTGCGACTGGCCTGCCAATCCTGATAAAAGTACAACAATACCCCCAAGATCAACACCACCGCGCCCACAAATACCCAGATGGTCGGATGTTCTTTGTTGAGCAAGGCACCAAATAACATCGCCAACATCGGCGTCATCACCGTGGTCAGCGACAGTGAGGCAGCTTTGATATTTTGCACCAACTTAAAGTAGCAGAACATCGCGATCACTGAGGCCATGACCACTGCATATAACAGCGCCAGTGTGGCCTTGATATTCGGCATATGATCCGGCGCATAAGACCAAATAAATGGCAATAAAGCCATACAGAATAGCGTCGAAATCAAGATCGAACCGGTGGCTTGTGCAATCGGCTCCACCTGCGCGGCAATTTTCTTGACCCAAAAGATCGACAAAGCATAGTTAAACACGCTGATCAGCATCAGGCCAATCCCAATCGGATTGATATGCTGCTCGGTATCTTGGCTCAGGCAGATCAATGCCAAGCCACAAATCGCCACCAACATGCCTGCCCATTGCATGCGATGTAACTGCAGTCCAAAACCAAAACGTCCAATCAGACCTGCCATGATTGGTGCCAGACCAAACATCAGCGCCAACATCCCAGAACTCAGATATTGTGCTGCGGCATAGGTAAAGACCTGTGAACCAAACAAGCTAAAGGCCCCAGCAAAATAACTGTAGAGCGCAACACGATGGGTGGGAAACTTAATCTTCAGCCCCCATAACAGCAGCGCTGCAATCGGCAGAGCCAAAAAGAAACGTAGCACCAGTGCCCACATCACATGTAGATCAGAGACACTCCAGATAATTGCCAGTGGCGTAGTCGACCAGATGAAGACCAACAATAGATAGGTCAAGACGATATTGGTCTGCGAGGGCATGCTCAGGTTCCATAGTCAGGATTAAAAAAAAATATATCTTGCGTGTTGTAGGATCAGGTCTTGGATATGACCCAAACCCTACTGACTTCGCTACTGCTGATTTTCTTAGCTGCTGCTGGTTTTACGCTTTTGCTTCATGATGGTCTGATCCAGATGGCTGGAAAATTCACGCTTATCGCGCTCAGACAATGGTGCTGGTCCGCCCGTTTGCACCCCTGCACCGCGCAACGTATCCATAAAATCACGCAAATGTAAGCGCGCTTTAACGTTGGCTTCGGTATAGACCTCACCGCGTGGATTGATGGCAATTCCACCCTTTTCAATCACTTGTGCCGCCAATGGTATGTCTTGTGTAATGACAATATCATGACACTGCATGCGTTCAACGATTTCTTGGTCTGCCCGATCGGCGCCGCTGAGGACTTGAATAAAATTAATCCGGGTTGAAGGCCGAATCCCAATATCTTGGTTGGCCACAAATGAGACCTCTAAGGCATAGCGATCTGAGGCACGTAATATAATTTCTCTTAATATTTTAGGTAATGCATCGGCATCGACCCAGAGTTTAAATCTCAGCACAGGTGAGCTCATTCAAAAATGTAAATGCTAGTGTAACAAATGCCTTGCGCAATTCCTGCACGCCCAGACCGATTTGTTAAAATTTCTCCTGCAAGCCACAGTATGCCGGTGCTGAAAATTTACCCAATCTCAGTTAAATTACACAGCAGCACTTGAAATCAATCAATTACCCTCGATTAATGTAACATGTCACTCAATTTTTAATTCGAGCATATGAACAATCAAAATAGACCAGAAACCATCGTTTTAGAAGATCAAAAATTTGGCAGCCACATCGAGCACTGGAGTTTGCTGACTGAACAGCCGACCACTGAAGTGCCGAAATGGCTGGGTCTGGCGCTCGACGCACCGATTATGCCGATGGGCCTATGTCAGCAAGAAGCCGACATGGACCCCAGTACTTGGTTGATTCAAGGTCCTGCTCAATTTGATATTCAATTTAATCAAGTCATCGCAGTTGAAAACAACAAACCTCAGGCGGTCAAAACTGCATTTCCAAGCTTTAGCAGCCCCTATACCCTGAACGCCAGTATCAGCCGCATCATCACCTGCAACTCCAACACCCAAGCGGTATTACAATTACAACTCGACAACAACAGCATGGTCTATGCCTTTGACAGTCTGTATAGCGTCAATCATCAGCACTATCGCAAAGATCAGTCCTATCAGCTGCAACTCAATGCATGGGCTTATGCACTAGAAAAAGTCTCAGATCACGATCAGATCGTGGTGGATGATCACGCTTCAATCAAACATCATCGCGCACTGAATCAGATCTTGGCCGAGCATGATGGCGTTGCGCCGGATAACTTGCAGCAATTGATCGATGCTTGGGAACCGAAAACCGATGACGATCGCGCACCCGTGACGGTAGATTTCTCGAAAATGGTGGCCTATTTATATGGCGAAACCATGGGCCAAGAAGATGAAGCCTGGTTCCAAGGCAAGATTGTGGGCAAAACCCAATCTCAGTGTTTGGATCAAGACTACTGCCTCTATGATGTGACCTTGATCATGGAAGAAAACCAACCCGCTACCCTGATCCGCATCGCCACCCAAGATCCGCAGTTTAAAGATTTTGAGATCGGTCAATACATCCGTGGCAATATCTGGTTGCAAGCGCATGTCTTTGCACAAAGCAAAGTCGCAGCACCACAGGCAAGCACGACCTAATCCAAATTCAGATTTAGACCCAGTTCTACGCATGTGACAACCGCGTAGCGCTGGTTTTTTTTGACTGATATATCTCATGCTGAGATTTAAACTTGGGCGCGTAGCAGAATCAGCGCTACACATTTCGCTTAAATTTTCGACATATTATTTAAATGCTCTATATAAAAAACAAGCCATCTAAATATTTTAATTAAAAACAGCACTCTAATTAGGCTTTGGATTTTATTTATACCAACGCACGATATATTTTAATTTTTCTTCACAGCGTCAAACTCATTCAACAGTTAATCAAATCTTTGGATTCAATTTCCGCGCTTTACTCCCCAAGAATGCTTTCGCTTGAGCAAAACTTAAGCAAAAAAAGCCGATTTAAATCAATCTAAGTAAAATCAATTCATTATATATACTGACTCAAATTTCCGACACTTTAATTAAATCTAAGATCGGTGAGCCGCACGGTATGTTGATGTTATCCACAGTATGCTCGACGATTTATACAGTTTGAATTCAAAGATCGCCTAATTAAACTGCGTATGCATCGATATTATTTATTTGAGAATTTTAAATTAATCAGATTTACACTTTATTTAAAACTGGAATTGTGCTAAAAATGAGCTCGATCAAATACGTTTAACAATAATTTTATAATCCAGGCTTCGTAATGAAAATTATACCTGAACAATCGACAAGTTTAATTCAACAAGACAGCAGCTTGAGCGCGCGTCTAAATAAAGTGGCCTGTGGCTTCTTTCTTTTGGGCATGTTTATCGCCGCAATGATTTTCCATTATTTGGGTATTTTCCCGACCAGCTAACTCATTTATTTGACCTTGACGCTGCGCCTGCGCGCTATTTGTCGCGTTTGCAATCGGTCTATTGCCTGAGCTTAGACCTAAAAAATCCCGCATGATTGATGCGGGATTTTGTTATGTCATTCAGCCTCAATCAGCACTAGATTGACTGATTATGGTGCTGGGCTTAAGCATGGTTCTTTGCAAACTCATCCATGAATTTAACCAAGGCCTGAACCCCTTCTAGCGGTACAGCATTATAAATACTGGCACGCATCCCCCCGACTGAACGATGACCCGCAAGATTCAGTAAATGTTGCTCTTTGGCTTGTGCCAAGAACAGTTTTTCCAAATCCGGATTGGCCAAGGTAAATGGGACGTTCATCATTGAACGGTTTGGCACGGCGATTGGGTTTTGATAAAAGTCGCTCGAATCAATATAACCATAAAGAAGTTTGGCTTTTTCTTGATTGACTTTATAAATCGCATCCACCCCACCCTGTTCGAGTAACCACTCAAACACCAAGCCAGATAAATACCATGCATAGGTCGCAGGGGTATTCACCATGGAATCCCCCTTGGCTTGAGCAGAATATTTCAACAAAGATGGAATTTCAGGTTTGGCTTGATCCAACAAATCATCACGCACGATGACTAAGGTTAATCCAGCTGGACCAATATTTTTTTGCGCGCCGGCATAAATCAAACCGAATTTACTCACGTCCAAAGGCGCAGATAAAATACTTGAAGATAGATCCGCCACCAAAGGCGCTGAGCTTTGTGGAATATGATTGAACTGCAAACCACCAATGGTTTCGTTTTCAGCATAATGCACATAAGCAGCATCGGCAGACAATTGCCATTCTTGTTCAGGCTTGATCGCATGTTTGCCATCAATCATGGTTCCGGCTTCGACCACATGGATATCGCCATAACGCTGCGCTTCTTTTAAGGCTTTCTCAGACCAGATCCCGGTATGGATATAATCCGCCTTATTGTTTTTACCCAATAGATTCAGTGGAATCGCAGAAAACTGTAATGATGCCCCACCTTGTAAGAACAACACTTTGTAATTTTCAGGGATATTCATCAGCTTACGCAGATCTGCCTCAGCTTTTTCAGCCACAGCGACATAGTCCGCACTACGATGGCTCATTTCCATGATGGATAAGCCTTTACCTTGCCAATCCAACATATCGTGTTGTGCTTTTTCTAAAACGGCAGTAGGTAATGCAGCAGGACCAGCACAGAAATTATAAGCGCGCATGATTTTTCCCTTGAAAGTAGTAAAACAAATGAAAGCATGCATTTAAGCATAGATTTGCAAGCCTGACACGGCTTTTGGCAATCAATATTTCAATCTAATGAGTGATTTAGAACTAAGAAATCAATCACTACCCGCTCTGTGCAAGTGAGCTACAAAAATCAGCCATCACAGCGGCTTGAATCCAAGGATCTGACTTTAGCAAGATCCCCACATGAGTTTAGAGTATTTGATCTAAATTTTGATTCTCAACACAAATCTATGCTATTGTTTCTCCAAGAGAAATTTTAAAATACTTGCACTTAAATAACTTATTGATTGCTTAACAATTTTTAAACCAATTTGGTTGCTCAGTGCAGCATCGCCTTATTCAAGGATCTTCGAGAAAATGCCTTTACCAGCCCACCCTCTTACGACCAAAGTTGTCTTCAATCAGTGGCTCTCGCGGCTCAGCAGCTTTCGCTTGTGTAGTATTGCCTTGTGCAGCATGACCGGGCTGATGTTCAGTCACACGGCCAGCGCCCAAGATTTAAGTTATGCCCAAGCCGAGCAACACCTACTCAGCGAATCCTATACCTCCCAAGCACATCATGCCCTGCAACAGGCCTCACAGCTTGAAGCGGATGCGGTCAAAGGTTTGGGACTGCCACGGATTGATCTCAACGTTCGCGCCTATGCCTTTCATAACAAGGTCGATGTACCGCTGGAAAATCTCAAAAATAATCTCGAAGACACCCTCAATCAAAACGTCAATCAGCAAGTGGATGAGTGGCAGACCAATCAGAATATCCAACCGGATCTCACCGGCTCCTTAAAAGAAGGCCTCTACGGTGCGGTTCAAAATGGCGTCGGTCTGATCCCCAATAGCGCCAACATTACCCTCGAAGATCAGGTGGTCAAACCCACCGTGTCGTTGCTCATGCCGATCTATACCGGCGGTTTGACCAGCAGCGTCAAAGAAATGGCCAACATCAAGGCCGCACGCAGCCAACTGAATGAACAGCAACAACAAGATCTGCAACGCTTTGAATTGATCCAAAGTTATTTCAATGTGCAGCTACAACAAAAACTCCAAGATGCCAGCCGTTTTAATCTCAACTCGACCCAAGGCCACTATAACAATGCGCTCAAGCTTGAACAACAAGGCATGATCAGCAAAGGCCAACGTATGCAGTTTGAGGTGGCACGCAATAACGCCGAACGCACCCTGCAAAACGTTAGCTCAAATTTACAATCCAGTATTTTCCAGCTCAACAACCTCTTGCATCGCGATCAAGTCGCCAAGCTCAGCACGCCGTTATTTGTCAATACCACGCAAAGCCAAGCCTTAAATACCCTGCTGAAAAGCTATCAGGATGAATCTGCGCTGATCCGTAAATTGCAGATGGATATTCAGTTGGCCGGCGTTAACATCAAAGCCAAGAGCGCAGCCAAGAAACCGACCTTATTTGCCTTTGGTGAATACGGCTTGGACGAAAAAAACAACTGGATGGTCGGGGTAATGGCACGTTATAACCTGTTCTCCGGCATTGATAACAATAAAAATATCCAAGCCGCCAAGCTGCAACAGCATGCCGCTGAGATGATGACAGAACGCGCCAAGCAAGAAGTTGAAAATATGATTTATAAATCATATAGCGAACTTAGCTCAGCGCAACATACCCATGAGTTATTGCAACGTAACCTTGGCGCCGCCAAAGAAAACTTACGCATCCAAGAACTGTCCTTTAAGGAAAGTATGGGCACAGCAACGCAGGTGATTGATGCACAAAATATTTTAAATGGCTTAGAAAGTGAAATGGCGATCAATGCTTATCGCTATGTGATGTCTTTAGCTGCTTTGTTGCAAAGCCACGGTTCGATCGCGCAGTTCCAAAACTACGTCAATCAACCGAACACCCACTTTATTCGTTAAATTTTGATAGGGCCACGTCATGACAAATCAACATACAGATCAAAATAAGACGAACGCAGCTTCGACTGAACACAACGCTCCCCCACACGCCGATGCATCACAAAGCAGTAACACGCCTGCAGCAGCGCCGCAAAACACTGCAAACACTGCAAACACTGCAAACACTGCAAACACTGCAAACACTGCAAACACTGCAAACACTGCAAACACTGCAAACACTGCAAACACTGCAAACACTGCATTAAATCAAGACAGTAGCGATCAGCAACCGCAGATGCAGACCCCGCCTCCAAATAACACCCCGCCGCCGAATCCGCCGAGTGATGAGGATGGCCGCAAAAAATCCATCATTAAAATCATCCTGCTGATGCTGTTGATTTTACTGCTGTGCCTGATCGGTTATGGTTTATGGAAAGGCTATCAGCCTAAGGAACTTGAGATTCAAGGTCGGGTTGAAGCCGACACCATCCATATCAGTACCAAAGTACCGAGTCGTATCGATGAGATCTACGTCGAAGAAGGTCAAGCCGTGAAAAAGGGTCAGGCGCTGGTTCGTTTGCATAGCCCTGAAGTGCAGTCCAAGAAACAACAGGCCTATGCTGGCTTGCAAACCGCACTGGCCTTGCAGTCCACTGCGGATCGGGGTTCAGAACAAGAAAATATTGATGCGCTGTATGCCAACTGGCAAAGCGTAAAGGCCCAAGAACAATTTGCAGCAGCCACTTTGCGCCGTGGTTCCAACCTGTATAAAGAAGGTGTGATTTCACGTCAAAGTCGCGATGAAATGCAAGCCGCAGCAACCTCATCCAGCCAAATGGCAGAAGCCGCCTATCAACAATACGCCCGTGCCAAACGCGGCAGCACCTCGGAACAAAAATCCTCTGCGGATGCCCAAGTGGATATGGCGCGTGCTTCAGTCGCAGAAGTCAACGCACTCGAAGAAGAAACGCAACTCTTGGCACCGATCAGCGGTACCATCTCCAAAACCTATGGCAAAGTGTCTGAGCTGGTCTCAGCCGGTGTGCCTGTGGTGAGCTTGATCGATGATCAAAACCTTTGGGTCAGTCTTAATATTCGTGAAGATCAATATGCCGGGGTCTATCAAGCCAAAACCCTTGAGGGCTATGTGCCTGCGTTAAACAAAAATATCAGTTTTAGTATCAAAAACATCGATGCTGAGGGTGAGTTCGCGACCATTAAAAATACCCGCCAAACTGGGGGCTATGATATCCGCAGTTTCAAATTGCATTTGGTTCCGGTCGGCCATGTGGCTGAACTCAAATCTGGCATGAGTGTGCTGTTTAAAGTACGCGAGGACAAATAATGTGGTCAGGAATATGGCGTGAACTGCTTTATTTAGGCAAAAACAAATGGGATTTGATGTTGGTCACGCTGGTGCCGTTGCTCATCATCGTGATCTTCAGCAGTATGTTCTATCAAGGTAAGGCACAACATCTTCCCATCGCCATCGTCGATCAAGATCAAAGTCAGCTCAGTCGAAATATTGAAAAATTTCTGAGCCACGATGAGGCACTCTCGATCGCGATGCGCACGCCGGATCTCAATCAGGTCGAGCATCGCCTCAATCAAAATAAGATTTGGGGCTATGTATTGATCCCCGATGGTGCCGAGCAGCGCTTGGTACAGGCCAAAGATGCACAGATCGCGGTGGTGTTTAACCAAAGTTATTTCAGTGTCGGCAATACCATCTCCTCTGCGATGATGGTCAGTAGCGCAAAAGCCATCGCCGACTATCTGGGGGATGAATATCTGGGCAATGCACTGCCCTATGTGGATATGCCGACCCCACATGTCAAAATTTCAACCCTATATAACCCTGAACTCAGCTATGAGTTTTATTTACAACCCTTCGTGATTCCGGCAATTTTGCATTTATTGCTCTGCTGCTGCGTGGCGTTTTCAGTGGGTCAAGAATTTAAATTCCAAAAAGCACAGCAATGGGTCGATCAACATGGCGTATGGACAGCGCTCAGCTCCAAGATCATGGTCTATGTGCTGATCTTTAGCCTGTGGACTTGGTTATGGATGGCTTGGTTGGTCGGGGTTCGTGGTTGGTTTGTCGCAGGTCAGTTGTGGATCATCCTATTGGCGCAGGTATTGTTCTATACCGCTTACGCACTGATGAGTGCCACTGTGGTCTTAGGCACACAAAACCTGTCCAAAACCTTTGGTATCATCGCGGTCTACGGCGGCTCCTCCTTGAGTTTTGCTGGCGTCACCCTGCCACTGAACAATGCCCCACAGTTTACTCAGATTTGGGCCAATATTATTCCCTATACCCCTTATGCCAAGTTACAAACCCAACAATGGGTCATGGGCAGTCCAGTGTCGGTGTCGCTACAACCCTTGTTGGTGATCAGCCTATTTGTGCTGATCTTTGGCCTGATCAGTTTTTTCCTGCTGCGTAAAAACACTCACGCAGACGCACAGCAAGACAGCACACGAGGCAGCCCATGAAGCTTTACTTTCAGTCTGTACTCAAAACATTTCAAGATATCGCTAAAGATAGTTCAATCCTGACCACCATGGTGCTGTCGGTATTCTTCTATAGTTTCTTCTATCCCACCGCA
>JASLJB010000326.1 GCA_030152605.1 Acinetobacter sp.
TACCACTGCTGGTAAAGACACCACATCAGTTTGCTATCGAGAGCGAAAAATTGTAGTAGCAATTTTGAAGGGTGAAGCAAGCCACGAACGATATTTTGGCATGATCTTTTGTTTGGACAAGGGTGATGACTGGAAGGATCCGAAAACATGGTCCAAAGCTAACCCTAATTACGGGATTTCAGTAAAACCTGAATATCTTCAAGGCATGGCTGACAAATGCAAAATTTCACCGTCAAATGAAGCAATTTTTCGTCAAAAACATTTGAATGAATGGGTTGGGGCGGTTGATGGCTGGCTTGCTGAATCTGTCGTAACGAATTGCGAAGTTGAAGTATCTTACAAAGATTTTAAAGGTGTGATCGGCTTTGGTGGATATGACTTGGCAAGTCGTTTGGATCTTGCTTCATGGGTCGAAATGCGTCCACGGTTTGAAGGTGGAAAAATTGTCTGGTATATCTTCGCCCATAGTTACATTAACGAGCGAGTTATTGAATCCACTGAAGCAATTAACGGTGAGATGCGTCCAGATGATTATCCAGTATGGCGGGATGAAGGCTGGCTTATTGAAACGCCAGGTGCATCAACAGACTTCAACCGAATCAAAGAGGATATTGTTGAGCATCATCTTGAATATCCGTTCTATGAAGTTGGTCATGATCCATATCATGCAGAGCAAGTTACCGCAAATTTACTAGATGATGGCTTGAATGTCATTGAAGTGCCACAAAGGACAGAATTTTTAAATCCTGCAATGCGTTGGATTGAGGTACTTTTTGCTGAAGATCGTATACGGTTTTGTGGTGATCCAGTATTTAAGTGGTGCATTCTTAATGTGGTTGTAAAAGAGGATGCTAAAGAAAACATTTTCCCTCGAAAAATATCACGGGCCAAAAAAATTGATGCTGCTGTGGGTATGATCATTGCCGCTTCGCGCGCTATGTATTGGGATAAAGAGGAAGTTTTCGAACTTATCCCTGGTGAAGATGGTGGAAATATTGATGATTGGCTGGATGACATGATTAAGGTAGCTAAGCGATGAGTAAAAAACGCGATAAAGCAAAAATTCGTGATAAAACAAATCGCGAGGGGCTGAAGGATCGTAGTACTGGCCCAACTCAAGAACGAACGGGGACGACATTAATTGATCGTCCCCGTTCTGGTTTTAGAACTGCGAAACCTGTCAATTTTGACAGTGCAATGACTCTAAGTGCAGTTTTTGCCTGTGTAAAAATCTTGGTTGAGTCTGTTGCGACATTGCCAATTCAAATGTTCAAGTTGAATTCTGATGGAAGTCGGGTACTTGTTAAAGATCATCCTGTAATACAGCTTTTAGCCAATAAGCCGAACCGTTATCAAACAAATATCGAGTTTAAAGAGCAATTAATGCTGAACTTAGTGGCGGGAAATTCTTTTATTAAACGCGATTATATCGGTAAAAAACTTGTGAGTTTGCAAGTCATTAATTCAGGTTCAGTCGATTTAAAAGTACTGGATAACGGTGACTTGCAGTTTAAAGCGATGTTAAACGGTCAACAGGTTGATTTAACTGAAAAGCAGGTGTGGCATTTAAAACTTTTTGGTACAGGCCTTATGGGGATGTCACCCATTGCCTATGGTGCAATGTCGATTGGTGTTGGTCTAGCAGCAAGTGATAAAACCACACGTTTAATGTCGAATGGTGCTAAGCCTACAGGTGCATTAAAAACCGAAAAATATTTGAAAAAAGAACAACGTGATGCACTCCGTTCTGAACTCGATATCCTGGTCAATGGTGATGATGGCGACATGGCAGTGCTTGAAGGCAATATGCAATTCGAGCCAATTAGCTTAACGCCAGAAGATTTGGAATTAATCGAAATTCGTAAATTGTCGGTTGAAGATGCTTGTCGTTACTTTGGTGTGCCTCCAATTTTGGTTTATTTAACCGAAAGCAGTACCACTTGGGGTAGCGGCATTGAGCAAATTATTGATGGTTTTTATAAGTTTGGTTTGCGTCCGTATTTAGAGCGAATTGAAGAAAGCATTCGAATACATCTATTAGATCGTAGTGAATGGGATGAATACGAATTTGAGTTTAAGACCAAAGACTTGTTAAGAGCCTCATATCTTCAGCGCATTACATCGAATAAAGATCGGATTTTATCTGGACAATCATCACCAAACGAAATACGGATGGAGGAAGGTATGCCAGCTGACCCAAATGGCAACTTCTTGTTAGTACCCACCAATATGACAACGGCCGAGCGAATGACAACAGGCAATTATGGAGCAACAAAAGATGAAGAAAAATCTGCGAATGCGTGATCGTTATTCGCCAAATTTGCCACGAGTACAATGCCGTCGGATGCCAATTACGGTTGACAATCAGCGCTCTATTTCAGTTACGGATACAGGTAGTGTAGTGATTAGCGGCTATGCGGTAAAGTGGGATTCAATTAACTATTATGGTGAAAAGTTCATCAAAGGTGCATTCGCTGAAGTATGTGCGCGATTTGCATCAGGTGAGCAAAAAATTCATGCCTACTATAACCATGGCTGGCGCACCTGGTACGTGGATGCGCAGTTGGCAATGAGGATTGGTAAATGGTTACAGTTTAAAGAAGATGATATTGGACTATTTGTCGAACTTGAGTTTACCAAAGGTTTGCCAATTGCCGATATGGTGGCTGCAATGGTGCTGCACGGCACTGTAGATGGTTTTTCAATTTCATTTTATGAGCCTAAGTCGGATGATGTAGTTGATAAAGGCGCTTATGTAGAAATATTAAAAGCTAATATTTATGAAACTAGTGTTGTAGATGAACCTGCTGATGATGCAGCACGAATTATTGATGACCAAACAATTGATGCGATTGAAAGTGTTAGTGACGCTGAAACACTATTGCGCTCCATTTTACCCAATGGCTATGGTGAGAAATTATTGGCACGTTTAGCCGAAATTGAGAAACCAAAGCCAAAAACTGAATCTAGCCCAGATCCTTTTGAATTTTTGGATCAGTACACCGTTTAATTTTTATTTATCTAAGCCACCGAAAGGTGGTTTTTTCATGCATGGAAAAAACATTATGACAGCTTCAAAACAAAATATTCTTGCTCACAGTGTTGCAAACTTAAGCCCGTTTCAAGGTTTAAATAATCGCGACAAAACAGAGTTTGACCAACTTGCTAATAACTTGCGTGATCGAATCAAACAAATGGATGATTTGATGACACGTTACAAAGACAAGCTTTCAGGCTTGGATGGCTTACCTGATGACATCAAGCAACAGCTTGAAGATCGTTCAAAAGAAATCAAAGATTTGACTAGTCAGATTGCTGATATGCAACAAAAAATGGTCGAAGGCATTAATGGACGTGATAAAGCAGAACAGGATACTGTTGCTGCAATGTTGATTCGTAATAAAGATGCAGTCGATTATGCAAAAACTATGTTTAGTCGCTCAGGCAATAAAAAAGATGCAGTGGTTTTTGAAGGTCTGAGTACGCGTAATGTTGTGACTCTAGGCGGAATGGGGACAAATGCGGTA
>JASLJB010000327.1 GCA_030152605.1 Acinetobacter sp.
GCATAGGCGTATCTTTAAGACCTGGGCGATTTAAATCCTCACCAACCGCAGTGAGGATATTTGCATAGGATTGCTGCATAGACATAAAACGTGTCCACTTTCACTAATTGAACTAGGTCGGCATTGTAGCAGAAAATCAACACAATTCTTTGAGTAAATTAGCGTTGATCTTCAGTTCTAAACTTTGGGTTTTTTTCTGCACGTTTGATCAAGACCAAGACTGCGCCTGTACCGCCTTGATTTTCCGGTGCACTGACAAAGGCAAGCACATCACGATGTTGTCTGAGCCAGCCATTGACGTAAGTTTTTAGGATCGCTTCAGGACCTTTGCCATGTACAATTTTGAGTACATTTTGATTTTCATCTTTTGCAATTTGAATAATCTGCAACACGGCCTGACGGGCTTCTTCGATGGTGCAACCATGTAAATCGACCGCTTCAAACCAACGAATATTGCCGGCTTTCAGATCCTCAAACACTTTATGTTGCAAGGTGCCGATGCGATAACTCAGCTTGGCCTGACTGGCAACGGGATTGAGCATGGCTTGGGTGTCTGAGAGTTCGGTGTGCTCAGTGGCCATCGGCCCTTCGGCTGAAGCGCGTTTGGCCAGTGTTTTGGCATCCGGTTTAACCCGTTTCGGTTTCTCGATAATCGCCATATTGTGCTGCTGCAAGGCAGTCACACCTTGCAGCGCTTTTTTAAACATCGCTTGCTCATCATCCTCTGCCGCGGCAGCCTCAGGCTGTGCTTGAACAGCAGCAGCTTGAGGAACTTGAGCCGCTTGGGGCTGTGAGATCTGTTGTTTAAAAGCATTCAAAAGTTTTTGCTGTTCTTTTGAAAACGGTGAATCAGGAATACTCATGAGCTTGACATAAACTTAATATTGAAAAGAAATAAATTGAAAGCACGTGAATGAACTCGCGATCAAATACGATCGGGTTGACCAAATAAGGCCTGGAAAGCCTGATCGGGCTGCGCGTGTTTCATAAAGCTCTCGCCGACCAAGAAGGTATGAATATCATGTTCTTGCATCATGCTTACATCTTGAGGTGTCGCGATTCCGCTTTCAGTCACCAATAAACGTGAGGCGGGCAAACGCTTTTTCAAGCGCAACGAGGTATCCAAATCCACATCAAAGGTTTTTAGATTGCGGTTATTCACGCCGAGTATACATTGCTCAGAAAGATCCAAGGCACGCTCAAGTTCAGCTTCATCATGCACTTCAACCAAGACATCCATGCGCTGTTCAAATGCGGTTTGCGACATTTCTTGCAGTTGCGTGTCAGACAAAGCCGCCACAATCAGCAAGATACAGTCGGCCTCAAGTGCACGCGCTTCAACGACTTGATAGGGATCGATCAGAAAGTCTTTACGCAGAGCAGGTAAGTCACAGTGTTGACGCGCCAGTTTTAAGTAGCGGTCGTGGCCTTGGAAAAAATCTTCATCGGTCAACACCGACAGGCAAGCCGCACCGGCGTGTTGATACTGCTGTGCGATTTGTGCAGGATCAAAATCCTCACGAATCACGCCCTTAGAGGGTGAAGCTTTTTTGATTTCCGCGATGACCGCAGGGCGTTTATGTTGCAGCGCTTGGGCAAAGCCACGCGTGGCTGTTGCTGCCGCAGCAGCTTGTTCAAGATCATACAAACTGCGTTGTTTGAGTCTTTGGGCAAGTTCTTGATGCTTACGATCGACAATTTTACCTAAAATGGTATTTGAAAGATTGACCATGTCCTTGTCCTTACACTTGATACTGTTTTAATGTTTTGGTGAATTCTGCCAAGACACTCATTTTTTCTAAAGCTTGTCCACCATAGATAATATCGTGTGCCAAAGCCACACCTTGCTTAAAGCTCGGCGTGAGTCCTGCCACATAGATACCTGCGCCAGCATTGAGTGCGATCATATTGGCGGCTTTTTCACTTTGAGCCGTTTTGTTTTTGGACAGCGCATTTTTGATCAAGGCCAAGCTTTCCGCAGGGTCGGCGACACTCAAACCGGTTAAGGTTTGGGATTCGATGCCGACATCTTCAGGCTCAATCATCCATTCTGTCACTTCACCATCTTTGAGTTCAGCAACATAGGTCTTGGATGCCAAGCTAATTTCATCAAGGCCGTCTTGGGAATGCACCACCATGACATGCTTGGCGCCCAACTGTTTTAAGACTTCTGCGATCGGGCGACACAGTTCACTTGAAAACACCCCAATCAGCAAATGATCTACACCGGCCGGATTCGTAAGCGGGCCGAGTAGGTTGAAAATACTACGAAAACCCAATTCTTTACGTGGGCCGACTGCATATTTCATGGCTTTGTGATGGTTGGGCGCATACAGAAAGCCCAAGCCCATTTCACGGATGCAGCGTTCGGTTTGCTGCATATTTAAATCGAGTTGAATCCCTGCGATTTCCAGTAAATCAGAAGAGCCTGATTTGGAAGACACACCGCGGTTGCCGTGCTTGGCAATATTGCCACCTGCGGCCGAAATCACAAAACTGGCCGCCGTGGAAACGTTAAACAAGTTTTGTCCATCGCCACCAGTACCGACGATATCCACCAAATGTGGGAGATCACTGACATCGATTTTAATGGCAAATTCGCGCATCACCCGTGCCGCAGCGGTGATCTCATCAATGCTTTCGCCTTTGAGGCGCAGACCCATCATCAAGGCACCAATTTGTGCTTCGGTGGCTTCACCACTCATGATAATGCGCATCACCTGTTCCATTTGCGGTTGGGTGAGATGAATGTTTTTTGTAATATTACTGAGCGCTTGTTGGATATTCATATCAGTCACTTATGCGTAAATTTCTAAAAAGTTTTTAAAGATTTGATGGCCATGCTGGCTTAAAATCGATTCGGGATGGAACTGCACACCTTCGATCGGTAGTGTCTTATGTCGAACCCCCATGATTTCTTCCATACTGCCATCAGCTTCATTGGTCCAACAGGTCACCTCTAAACATTCTGGCAAAGTCGCTTGATCAATCACCAAAGAGTGATAGCGCGTTGCAGAGAATGGTGTCGGCAAGTCGCTAAAGATACCGACATTGCTGTGATACATATCAGACAAGCGGCCATGCATGACTTTTTTGGCACGAACAGTTTGTCCGCCAAATGCTTGTCCGATACTTTGGTGACCTAGACAGACACCGAGTAATGGGATTTTTCCTGCAAAATGCTGAATCGCAGCAATCGAGATCCCTGCTTCACTGGGTGAGCATGGTCCAGGTCCAATAACCAAATACTGGGGTTGCCATCGTTCAATATCCTCAATCGTGACAGCATCGTTACGGACGACTTTCACTTCTTGATTTAACTCGCCAAAGTACTGGACGATGTTATAAGTAAAAGAATCGTAATTATCGATCATGAGAAGCATATTGAACTTAACCTTTTGAAATTTAATAGATTAAAATATCGCATCGAAATTGGTACTCAATCTGGTACTCAATTTCGTCAAAGTACCATGTTTTTATAGGGTAAAAAAATGGCCGCTTTATGCGGCCACTGTATCAGATTCTGATGTGTTTGTAACAACAGATTGAACGTAGGAAAGCAACCAAAAACTTTTTCGCCCATCCTTAAAGGGTTTGGTGTATCGACCCATTCTAATTCGCGCATCAAGCGTTTCTGGTTCGATGTTGAGCATGTGTGCAAACTCAGCTCTACCGATCCGACGCTCAACCAAGCTAGCAGAAGATAGTTGCTCAACAGTTTTAGCAATTTTCTCCAAGAGTTCCGAATTAACCCTAACCACAGCCATTATAGGTTCTCCTTATTTTCCGCAGCCTCAACCATGGCTCTATAAATTCGGTTTGAATTTTCAGCATTTGTCATTGAGTAAGTTATTGACTTGCATCCAGCATCAAGCATTTCAGATGTGGGTTCTTTCGGCACCAAGACATAATCCCCCTCAATCTCGTCCAAGCCCTTAAATGCGATATCAATCAAATCCTGAAATCTCATTTCAGAACTTTCATATTCCTGATCAGCGCCGCCAACTTTGAACTTGATCGATGCAATATCTACATTTTCATTCTCAAGAAGAGTTAAAAGCGACTCGATAACAACTTGCGCCGTGATTGCTGTGTTTTTAATATCCATTATGCCGCCATCCCCAAATAACCCAATTTAATAACCTGCTTCTGTGCTGCGAAATACATTGCAGCCGACTCATTGCCTAAGGCTGTTAACTTGTCGCCACCATTTCTTAACCACCACCTAGAGAAGTTCTCAAAATACTTGATGCACACCTTGTCCATTTTATAGTCCGGCTGGATTTCGCCATCGAAGTAGATGCGAGCCACTTCGCCATCCTTACTGATACGAACGTGGCCATTGCAGTTTTTAACAGTGTGGCCACCCACAATGACCCAGCCAATAAATGCAGCGCAGAGATGGTTCGGTATGCGCCTGATCACGATCACAACTTCGAGGTATTTGGTTGAATAATTCATACCGCCTCCTGACCTTCAAGCACACGGCGACGCTTCACGACTTCCGCCATCAACTTCTTCTGCATATCCGGTGCACGCGCACCTACATCAATTTCCAAAATATCCAAAGTTGTTAGATTCTCGGCTCGTTGGATCTGGGCCATCAGTGTTTGAATCTCCTCAGGCTCAGCCGTATTAAGCTCAGTGAGGCGCTTGCTTACAGCCGTATGTAGGGGTTTGCGCTGTTCCTCATTCCAGTTGCGGGTATATATGAATAGCGCATTGGCTTCGGCTGGAGTCTTGGCCACAGTTGCACGCTCGAGCAATTCACTGAGCAGCTGCTGACGTTTGACTTCTTCCTCGTCGATCGGTTGGTATTGCTCAGGATCTAGAGCAGCAAGGCGCTGCTCACTGAGTCTGCTCAACTCCAAAACCTGATCACGATCCAAGTGGCTATTTGCACTGAATTTATATCGCAACGCTATTACCGCCTCCGTAGCTTCTAGACTTTCAATTTGTTCGCTGAATTTTTGAAAAATAGCTTCAGAGTTTGTGTCGATTTCAATATTTGCCGCTTTTAATGCATCTTCACGATCCGCGTGTGCAAGCATCAACGCATGGCCATGCTCACCACCAACATCGCGAATCTGCGGCAGTAGAGCATTGAGATCCGCACTAGACTGAGCCGCAGTAATCTTCTCGCGCAGCAACTTGACGTGCTCAGCTTGATCCTTTCTGTCCTTAAACGTGACGATGTTAGATTTGGCCGTAGGCTCACTAACCGCCGTGATCTCCGTACTGTCAGT
>JASLJB010000341.1 GCA_030152605.1 Acinetobacter sp.
GATTGCAGAGGAAAAATGATAATAATGTGTTTGATTTAATTTTTTTCTTTTCTTAGTCATAGAAATTAGAACTGTAAAATTGATCATAAAATTATGTTTTACTAATTGGTTCAACAAGCTGATTTTCAATACAGTGAACTAGTTATCAAATGATATTGTTTGAAAAGAATATTTTGCAAACCACTCAAAATGTGATTAGACTGCGCCCCAATTAAAGAAAACCACGATCAGTGGATAAAGATAAAAAGTGGGTTTAACCCATATTTGTTTGAAACCCATAAAGATAAATAAAAAACTGAGAAATAAAAATGAACATCAGTGCTGACTATTTCGGCAATATTTTGAGTGCTGTCTTTGGTCAAATGACTGGCGGCTTATCAGACGCTAATCGACCTTTACGCCTACGACTTCCTTTACAAAATAAGCAACTCGATGATGCTTTACTCATCCAACGGATTTCTGGGCACGACTTACTGTGCGCTGGGTTGGACGTTGAATTGTGGTGTTTATCCACCAGTGCTTATATCCCGCTAAAGTCATTTATCGCGCTACCGATTGCCATCGAAATGGTCACCGATCGAGGCGAACTTCATCAGATTTATGGTGTGATTACCGAAGCCAGTACTGGTGAATCCGATGGCGGCTTAGCCACCTATAAATTACGTATGCAAGACGCGTTATCGCTCCTCACACGCCGTAGAAATACCCGCGTCTTTATGAATAAAAGCGTGCTCGATATTTCTTACATCATGCTCGATGAATGGAAAAATCGAAGTCCTCTGTTTGCATCGATTCTGCAAATTGATTCGTCGCGGATGACACAAGAATATCCAACCATTGCCTTCACGATGCAATCAGGAGAAGACGATCGCGCCTTTTTATTCCGACTTTGGAAACGTTGGGGCATCTCATGGTTTTTTGAACCGATCAGTGACTTGTTGAATGAAACGATTACTCATCGATTGTGCTTGTTTGATGATGTCAGTCGTTTAAGTCAAAACAACGCAGGAACGATTAAATACCAACGTGAAAGTGCCACTGAACGCCGCGATACCATTACTCAGTTTAATGGCGTACGAACACTGGTCAGTGGCTCAGTTAATTATCAACAATGGCAACCCACCACGGCACAAACTCAACTGGCCAATCCATTAAATCATCGTGACCAAGGCAATGCGGTTACCCACATGAATGCCACCTTGGAAGATGCCATTTTAGAAACGCCAGCCAGTGGTTTAGATGAATCAACGGTTGATCGCTTTGGTTTACTCCACATTCAACGCCATGAACAACAATCTAAATGCTTCTTTGGTCAAGGCAATGTCCGAAACTTGCAAGTTGGACAGTGGATTGAGCTTACAGGTCACGCCGAGATTGACACTCATCCTGAAGCAGAGCGTCAATTTGTCATCACTGAACTTAGGTTTGAAGCCGAAAATAACCTCCCAAAACCAGTCCATGAACGCGTCAATAAACTCATTTCAGCCAGTGGCTGGCAGCAGAGCAGTGGATTTAACGAAACAGATTCTAATCGTTTCCGTAATCGCTTTAGCGTTATACGCCGCGGTATTCCCATCATTCCAGCATTTAATCCACGCGAAGACTTACCTAAAGTTCACCCGATGATTGGCATCGTGGTCTGTCCGCAAGGCGAAGAAGTGCATTGTGATGCTTGGGGCCGAATCCAAGTCCGATTCCCGAATACCAAAGCTGAAGACCACAGTCATAGCGGTGGTGCTGGATCAAATGACAGTGAAGGGGACTCTGCATGGATTGACCTCATGAGTTCATGGGCGGGTGATCAATACGGCGCAATTCAACTTCCACGTGCAGGTGACAGCGTCGTTATCAGTTTCTTGAACGGTGATCCTGATCGACCATACATATCAGGACGGATGTACCACGACCAACGCCAACCCCCGACCTTTAGCAACACAGGAAATCTACCTGACAACAAATACCTTAGCGGCATCAAAAGCAAAGAAGTTAAAGGCAATCGCTACAACCAACTGCGCTTAGATGACACTCCAAATCAAATCAGTGCTCAATTAGCGAGTCAACATGGTGAAAGCCAACTCAACCTCGGATTCTTAACCCAACCCAGAGCGCAAGACGGCAAAGGCGATCAGAGAGGACAAGGCTTAGAACTCCGCACTGATGAATCAGGCAGCATAAGAGCCAGTAAAGGGTTACTCCTGACCACACACGGACAATCCAATGCCGAAGGCCAGCAAATGGATGCAAGTCCTGCAAAGGACTCTCTGAGCAATAGCCTTGAACAAATGAAAGGGTTGTCGGAGTCGGCAAAGCATCAGAATGCAGATCCGTTAAACGCCCTCGATAAACTCAAATCCTGTATTGATGCGCTTGAGGCACAAGGTGACGATGCTAAGGTGAGAGCGTTTAAACAAGCCATTCTACTGCTTGCTTCACCCTCAGATATTGCCTTAACCACACCAAAGAACATCCACAGTCACGCTGGCGAAAACATTACTCAAAGCGCCAGTGAATCCATCAATCAAGCTGCGGGAAAGAGCTACGTTCTGACCACAGGTCAAGGGATCAGCTTATATACCGCAGATCATGGTGCGAAGTTATTCGCGGCTAAAGGCAAAGTGCAGATTCAAGCACAAAGTGATGTGATGGAATTGATTGCC
>JASLJB010000356.1 GCA_030152605.1 Acinetobacter sp.
TGAACCCATCCCGCAAAACACTGCACATCCGAGTGTGCCAGATGGAGGTCAAATCCAACCGAACTCCTTAGATGCGATCAATGCATCACAGCTATTTAATACCCATCAAAAAATCACTGAGTATCTAGGCGGTGGAAGCCGTTATGACAACCAGCAATGGACTTCACCACAATATAAAGTCGGACAAGGTGAGGGTGCGAAAAGCTACAGCAATGTCGGTGGCGCGATTGATGCACTGAATCAAGTCGATAGCGTATTGAATACACGGATCGAGCGCTTAGATCGTCAAATGCAATCCAACAATCAAGAGATCCATCAGCGAATTCATCGGCTGGAGAAACGCGCTAAGGCCGGGATCGCTGCTGCATTAGCACTCGAGAGTGCGCCCTATGTTGCGGGGAAATATAGCTATGCTGTTGCTGCGGCCAATTATGGGGGGGAGAATGCCATCGGTGCGACTTTACGTAAAACAGCTGACAATGGTCGCTGGTCACTGACCGGTGGTGTGAGCACCGCAACTCAAGGAGGCGCTGGTGTTCGTATCGGGGTGAGTGGGGTATTGAAATAATCATTTTAGTTTTCAAGCACAGTGGTCTAGGCACTGCTGTGCTCAGCCTGATATTGAAGCTGTTGGCAATAGATCCTAAGATGTAATCATCAAATTTTAGTGTAAATCCAATTTAATCTTATAAAATCGAAAAATATAACGATTGTTTGGTGGTTTTCGCTCAAAATTAGATCAAAAAAAACTCAAGCCCTAGATAATGCATATAATAATCATTATCATTGGTTCAGTTCTCAACTTATCTCACATTGTGGTTTTAGTTTACTTAGACTTCATTGGGACAATACATTGGCTTGAGTAGTTGAATATTTAACATTAACTCAAATAGAGTAAAGTCAACATGACTGCATACGGATCTAATATTAATCAAAACTCGATGAAAATGACCCAGAAATCATTTTCAGTTCAGATGCTGGCATTATGCGTTAGTAGTCTGATGTTTGCCTCTGCTGCAGTCGCTGCAGAAACTTCGCAGCCAGCAGCTGCGACTGCGACTCTACCTGTGATCAAAGTCTATGCGCAGCCGTCGCAACTTTTAGACAGTAATGGGATTAAGTTAAGTGCCGAACAGTTAGCGCAAAACGGCGCGACCGATATGGCCAGTATCGTCAAATACTTGCCGCTTGTGACCGCGCCAAAAGCCATGAGTGGTAGTGGTAATGCTTGGGATAGTTCAGGCACCAGTGGTTATAATATTCGCGGGGTCGATGGCAACCGAGTCGGTATCGATGTCGATGGGGTCGATTTGGCGCCAAGCGCACCGCGTCCAGATTCGTATCAAACCAATACCAGCGGTGTAGGCCGTGATTTTATCGATCCTGAAATGTTTAGTCAGGTGGATATTTATTCTGGCACCATGGGTGCAGATACCGATGGCATCGGTGGTCGGGTTTCATTTAAAACTAAATCGCCCGAAGATTATTTAGATGAAGATAAAAATATTTATGGCGCTTATAAAGCCGGTTATGCCTCTGCCAATGATGCGTGGTTAAACTCGGTGACGGCCGCAGCCGGCAATGAACAAGTACAGGCATTGGTGTCATATGCACATCGTCAAGGTAAAGAAACCAAGAGCGAAGGCAAGTTAAAAGAAAATCCAGTTGATTGGAACTCTGACGCAGTATTATCACGCATACTTTGGAATATTACACCCGAGCAGCAGCTCGGATTTACCTTTGATTATTATCAACGTGACACTGATCGTTTTATTGATAAAGATACTTTAGGCAGTTTATATCCACTAGGCGGTAATCAAACCGAAGCTGCAGAACGTACTCGCTATGCGCTGGATTATCGTTTAAATCAAAGTACGGCATTATTTGATCAATTCAAAACTCAGTTGTATTACCAAAAAACCATTAACGAGAGTCAGCTAAATGCTTTTTATGATGGTCGAGATAAACATAATCGCCAAATCAACAATGACTTTGAAAGTGCAATTTGGGGTTTAAATGCAGAAGCGAAAAAAAGCATTGCCAATCATGAAATCAATTACGGTTTAGGCGCGAGTCGCACAGAAGACCAACGTCCGTGGGTAGAACAAAACTTAACGACGCCATCTGCGAAAACGCAAAACCGTATGGTCGATACTGATAGCGATCGTTATTTTGCATTTATTAATGATCAAATGACATTTAATCTGCTGGGGCGTAATTTAAAAGTCACGCCGGGTTTGCGTTATGAATATCATGATATCAAGCCTAAAAATAGCAGTGAGATTTTTGCCAATACAGATAAACAATCACATATCCAAGCCCGAGATACCGATTATTTTGCACCAAGTTTAGGTCTGTCCTATCAGCTGGGTCAGAACTATCTGAGTTATTTTAACTATCGTCGCGGCGTTCGTGTACCGACTGCTGCTGAAATGATGGGGACTTTTGAACCTGGTGCCTATTATTCGGTATTAGGCAACAATCAGCTCAAAGAAGAAAGCAGTGATGCCTTTGAACTTGGCTTTAAAACCAAACCAGTTAAAGGCTTAAGTGTCGATTTAAATGGCTTCTATAGCAAATATAAAGATTTTATCGGCTATAAAGTTTTAGATTCAAAAGTCGGCGATGATGAATGGTTTACTTTGCAGTTGCAGAATACGTCGAATGTCGATATTTGGGGCGGTGAAATTGCAGCCAACCTCAATCTGGGTGAGTTCTTTACAGCCTCAGAGGGCTATAGTATTTCACTCGCGGCAGGTAAAACCAAAGCCAGTGGTCGCAATGCAGATGGATCAAAAGCCGCAGTTAACTCGATTCAACCGGCCAAAGCCACTTTGGGCCTTAACTATGATTCACCGGATCAAGTTTATGGTTTGAGTTTTAAAACCACGGCTGTTGATGATCAAACTGCACAAGAAGACCGTGTGAAAATTCCCGGCGGTCGTCCAGAAGCACCGTATCAACGCGTCGCAGGCTATGTATATTCTGATCTATCTGCGTATTGGAATATTAATAAATTTGCCACGCTCAATGTCGGTCTAAATAATGTCTTTGACCACAAATATAATGACTATGCCAAAGCAGGTTTATTAACCAAGGACAATTTAATTGATCGTGCCACAGAAACTGGACGTAATGTCGTGGCGAGTATTGAGTTTAAGTACTAAATTTAGCATCGCGCGCGATTAAAAAAGCCAGTCCATATTTGTGGACTGGCTTTTTATTTTGCGTTGCATTCGCGGGCTGTTATAAATTGTCAACAGATCCTAGGCGAGCGTTATGGTGTTTTCTTTTGCTTGAGCCAATAGGCGCATGCTAAACACAGTAACCAGACCGGGATCAGGATCACAGCGATGCGCATACTTGGCGTCATCCACATAATCAGCAAGATCCCCAGCATAAACACCACACAAATATAATTGGTTAGTGGATAGGCAATACTTGGAAAATAAGTGATCTTTTTCAGGGCCTGCATTTTTTGTTTAAACTTCATGTGTGTCAGGGACAGCATCATCCAGTTAATCACGATGGCAGACACCACCAAACTCATTAATAATTTAAAGGCTTTGTCTGGGAAGATAAAGTTTAAATACACACAAATACCCGTCACCATCGCCGAACATAATATCGCCGCATAGGGAATACCACGTTGGTTAATCTTGGTCAGCACTTTCGGCGCATTGCCTTGTTCAGCCAAGCCCAATAACATGCGGCTGGTGGCATAACTGGTGCCGTTATACACAGAAATTGCAGCGGTGAGTACGATAAAGTTGAGTATAGTGGCCACACCGGTATGACCCAGTGAATCAAAGATGAGTACAAATGGACTCCCGCCTTCTGCAATTTGATTCCACGGGAACAGTGACAGCAAGATAAAAATCGTACCGACATAAAACAGCAAAATCCGGTAAACAATCTGATTAATCGCTTTAGGAATGGTTTGCGTCGGATTCTTGGCTTCAGCTGCTGCAATCCCGACCAGTTCAATCCCGCCAAAGGAGAACATGATAATCGCCATCGCCATGACCAAACCATTGACACCATTGGGGAAGAAGCCACCGAGTTGCCATAAGTTTGCGACCGCTGCAGTTTCACCACCACTACCACTGGCCAAGAGATAGGCACCGAATGCGATCATGCCGATAATGGCGGCGATTTTGATGATCGATAAGACAAATTCGATTTCACCAAAGACTTTGACGTGGATCAGGTTAATCACATTGACGAAAATAAAGAAGCCGAGCGCGGAAACCCAACTCGGAATATCCGGCCACCAATACTGCACATATAAACCGATCGCACTGAGTTCGGCCATACAGACCAGCACATTGAGTACCCAGTAATTCCACCCCGACATAAAACCGGCAAAGGGGTTCCAGTATTTAAAGGCGAAAAAACTAAATGATCCACTGACCGGTTCTTCGACCACCATTTCACCCAGTTGTCGCATCATAAAGAATGCAATTAATCCGGCAATGGCATAGCCCAAGATGACAGAGGGGCCAGCGAGTTTAATGGTTTGTGAAATACCTAAAAATAGTCCGGTACCGATTGAACCACCCAAAGCAATGAGTTGAATATGGCGATTGCTCAATTCATGCTTTAATTTTTGGGGTTGTTGTGAAGACATATATAATCCAACTACAGTGGCTTTGAAACGAGCCAACCACGCTTGATGCTAAGAAAAAACCCTCCCAATATAATGAGATTTTGCACAATAAGAAAATTTTATTTAACGATCGTGACGATCAAGCTTAAATTAACACCAATTTAAGCACTGCTCGCAGCAATAAATAAATGGATTAAACTCATCAGTCTAATATTTAAAATAAAACTTTTGTATTCAAATAAATGTGCCGAGCATGTCGGCTTATTTTAAAAAATCGTCTACAACAAAGATTTGGAAAATACGCCAAAGCCGTATTACCATAGCCACGAATTTAGCAAAAGACTGCCACATGATATTAGATACATGGCGAAACCTACGACGATTTGTCTATAACTATTTACATAATGATGACTACGAAACCATTTATAGTCGCTGTTTAAACTATGCATTGATTATATTGATTGTCGGCAATGTGGTTGCGGTATTACTCGAATCCGTCAACGATATTTACTTCTCTTATCAGCCGTTTTTTAATGGCTTTGAACACCTGTCGATTATTATCTTTAGCTGCGAATATCTATTGCGCTTCTGGAGTATTGTTGAGGAAAAACCACAGCAGGCGGCTTGGAAAAGTCGTTGGCAGTGGGTGAGTAGTGGTGCGGCGATTATCGACTTATTGGCGATCTTACCGGCCTACTTGAATTTCTTTGTGCATATCGATTTACGTTTCTTACGTATTCTCCGATTATTACGCCTACTCAAACTGACCCGTTATTTTGTATCGCTGCAAATCTTGTTACGGGTGATCGAGCGTGAGAAAGGCTCATTCCAAGCCGTGATTTTTATTTTAATCATTATGATCGTCATGGCCGCAGCCGGTGTTTATGTGGTCGAGAACAAAGCCCAGCCTGAGGTCTTTAGTTCGATTCCGGCATCGATGTGGTGGGCGGTGGTGACATTAACCACGGTCGGTTATGGTGATGTCACACCCCTGACTTCACTGGGACGTTTTCTCGGGGCATTAATTACCATTCTCGGGGTGGGTTTAGCCGCGCTTCCCGCAGGTATTTTAGCCAACGGTTTGGCCAATGAGCTTGAGGCACGTAAACAACGCTTGGAACAAAAGTTTCAGTCTGTGCTGGAAAGTCGTGGCATTGATTTGATTACGGATCAAAAGACCATTGAGGAAATCCGGCGCCATGTTGGACTGACCCAAGAGCAGACCCAAGATATTATCTTACAACTCATCCGTGAGCAGAAAGAACAGGCGCGACAGGCCGAGCAGCATCAGTATTGTTTCTGTCCGCACTGCGGCAACAAACTGCCAGATTAATTTTTGGTCGAAACGAGTATAGCCTGGGACAGTGGCGGCAGGACGCCGCCTATTTTGCACTGAGGGTACAGGGTACAAGGATATAGCCTCTATACCGTGACAGATTTCTTCTCCACTGCCAGTGCAATCAATAAGATCACGAGTCCGATCAGGCTGAGTGCAACACCGACCCAGATCGGCGCCAGCCAACCCATCTGCTGTTGAATCACCCAACCGCCTAAAAAGGCCCCCAGCGCATTGGCCAAGTTAAATGCCGAATGATTGAGTGAGGCGGCGAGGGTTTGCGCATCCCCGGCAATATCCATCAATCGCGTTTGTAAGGCGCCACCTAAACCGATCAGGGTCATGCCGATTAAAAACAAGGCCAACAGCGCGGTGTAAATCTCCGCCATCATAAAACTGGCCACAACAAAGCTACAGGCCGAACAGATCAAGATCCCGATCATGGTGCGATTGAGATGGATGTCAGCGAGTTTGCCTGCCCCCAATCCACCGATCACCATGCCGACACCGAGCACCGCCAAGGCGATCGGCACCATACGGATATCGGCTTGGGTATATTCGGTCAGGATCGGAGAAACATAACTATAGACCGAAAACAAACCACCAAAACCGATCGAACCCACAGCCAAGGTCAGCCACATGTTGATATTTTTTAGTCCAGCCAATTCAGTCTTCATACTGGCTGTGGCATGTACTGCCATTTTCGGCACATAGATGAGCATCGCGATCAAACTGATCACCGCCAAGACGGTCGAAAGTAAAAAGCCAGCACGCCAACCAAAGTGTTGTCCTAGCCATGTGGCCAACGGCACACCAACCACCGTGGCAACCGTTAATCCCAACATGATCTGGGCAATCGCCGTGGCGCGTTTATTCGGTCCAGCCAACTCCGCAGCGACCAATGCCGCAATACCAAAATAGGCACCATGCGGTAGACCTGCGACAAAACGCGACAGCAGCAACATCGGTGAGTTTTGCGCAAAGGCGGTGGCGAGATTGGCCAAGGCATAAAACAACATCAATAAGATCAACATGGTTTTACGTGGTACTTTGGCTGCAGCGATGGCGATCACCGGCGCCCCGATCACCACACCGAGCGCATAAGCACTAATAAAATGGCCTGCCTCAGGCACAGTCACATTGAGATTGTTGGCGATTTCTTGGATCAGTCCCATGGCGACAAATTCGGTGGTGCCGATACAAAATCCGCCCAAAGCCAAGGCAAAGATCACCCAGTGCAAGCGATCAGCCTGCTGCTGTGGTGTATGTGCGGATGGATGCTGAGGTGGAGTAGACGTTGGAGCTTGATTCAGCGGAGAGTTCACGTGCCAATGATGCCTAGAAACGAAATGAGCTGAATTTAAGCATAATCATGCCGAGATTTCACGGTAAAAATGTAGTGGAATTCACAATTTAATCTTAAAAATGTGCGAATAACTTAAGAAAACTTCAGCAGTTGTCGCAAGCCCTGCACCCGCGTATTCAGCTGAAACCCAGCGACGCTGTGGCCGATACCCAATAAACTCAAGCTGTGAATCAAGAATAGTTGTTGAAAGCACTTAAACAACAAAAAACATGAACTGTTTAATGCTAATATTCAACATGTTGAGCAAAATCGATGCATGTGGGTTTGCAGGCTTACACTGACTTGCAATGTTGCACGGTGCTGTATCGTTCGGCTGAACTGAGGATTAAAAAATAAAACCGAAAACATCAACTGAGATCATCAAAACTCAAGGACTCAAGGATAAGTTATGAACTTTCAGGTCGATGCCTTTGGCACCATTGTGATTGCCGTGTTTGTGTTATACGTCGGACGCTTCTTGCTACAACACATTGGGTTTTTAAGAAATTATAATATTCCCGAACCTGTGGCAGGTGGCTTGGTTGCGGCATTGATTGCGCTTATTCTATTTCGATATTTTGAGATCAGTGCCAGTTTCGATGCCGGCATTCAAAATGCTTTGATGTTAATGTTCTTTACCTCGATCGGCCTGAGTGCCAGCTTCGGCAAGCTGAAAAAAGGCGGCATGAGCTTACTGATCTTTTTAGTCTGCGTGGCAGGCTATGTGCTGGTGCAGAATGCCGTCGGGATGAGTTTGGCCACCTTACTCGGGCTAGATCCGATCATCGGTTTAATCACCGGTTCGATTACGCTGACCGGTGGGCATGGCACTGCGGGGGCGTGGGGCAGTATTTTAGAACAAGATTATGGCATTCAAGGCGCCGTGGTTTTGGGCATGGCCAGTGCGACCTTTGGTTTGATTATCGGCGGGATCGTTGGTGGCCCTGTGGCCAAGTTTCTGATCAAACGTTATCAATTGGCCGAGCCAAATCAGGATAACGATGATGACGACGACAACGATAACCTGCCGCAGACGGATGTGGCGTCATTTGAATATTCTCGTAAAACCCGTTTGATCACTGCCAATAACGCCATCACCACCTTGGGCATGTTTGCCGCCTGTATTTATGCTGCGAATTTACTTAGCGGCTGGAGTGAAGGGCAATGGTTTGAATTACCCACCTTTGTTTGGGCTTTGGGTTCGGGCGTGCTGCTGCGTAATGTGGTGGAGAGCGTCTTTAAGCAACGTATTTTTGACCGTGCGATTGATGTGTTTGGCAATGCTTCTTTGTCGCTCTATCTCGCCATGGCCTTGTTATCACTACAACTGTGGTTACTTGCAGATCTGGCGGGGCCATTGGTGATTATTTTGTTGGTGCAGACCTTGGTCTTGATCCTGTATACCGCTTTTGTGACCTTCCGTGTGATGGGCAAAGACTATGATGCCGCGGTTTTGGCGGCGGGGCATTGTGGTTTTGGCATGGGGGCAACCCCGACTGCGATTGCCAATATTCAGGCCGTGACCAATATGTATGGCACCTCACATAAAGCTTTCTTAATCATTCCATTGTGCGGTGCGTTCTTTATCGACATCATCAACGCCGTGGTGATTCAAAGCATTTTAAAGTTCTTCTAGGCTCTGATCATCATCCATGGCGTTGCTATAGAACTTGAGCCCTAAACGGATGCGATCCCGGCCTTAGTTTGTTATGACCTGCAGGAAGTTCAAGTTTGGTGCGTAGGGCAGTGGACATGGCAGTTCAGGCTCAGCAGCAAACATCACTTATCTTAAGTCGAAAGGATGATGAGGAAAATAGCAAAAAAAAACACCGCGTCACGTCTGTAACGCGGTGGGCACTAGGGTGGTGGTTTGGATCGATCTGCAAGGAAAGATCAAACACCGACAAAATCCTTTTATTTTTATGTGTTTGAATTTCTGTTGATCAAGACCATTCAGATTTATCCATCGCACGATATTTGGGGATCTGACTGAGTCGAGTATCTGTGTGGTATTTTACGCAGAAATAGCAGTATAAATTTGCCAATATCTTGAATTATTTTCAGTTCAAGTTGAGTTTGATTCAGCCAAAACCTCACTGTAAAAGAATCTGCGAGTATTGATGACGCAATACTCGCAGCAAGGACCTCTGTATTATGCCGACTCACAGCGATAATCCAGCCAGCATTGACTTACTCATTGTTATGCAGCACATGATTAAATATTTTTCGTGTTGAGACAAACTAATTAATTTCATTGTACAATGAGTAAAATTCATTTTTAGTGCAGCATCATGTTAGAAATTCGGCACCTGAAAACATTAACGGCTTTACGTGAGCATGGTTCATTGGTGGCCGCCGCCAACGACCTGTGTCTGACCCCATCCGCTATTTCCCATCAACTCAAAGAGTTAGATCACTGGTTTGGGGTAGAGGTGGTCAATCGCCGCAGTCGTCCCGTGACATTTTCCAATGTCGGGCAGCGTCTACTTAAACTTGCCGATGATGTCTTGCCTCAGATTCAAATCACCCATTCCGATATTACTCGGATCGTGCATGGTCAAACTGGGCGGATTATATTTTCTTCGGAGTGTCATAGTTGTTTTGATTGGTTGATGCCGTTATTAAATCAATACCGTCAACAATACCCCGATGTGGATCTCGATTTTAGTTCAGCCTTTGAAGCCAATCCGCATGAGTTACTGCAAAACGCAGAGTTTGATTTATTAATTACCGCAGATCCGATCAATCTCAAGGGGGTGGAGTATTTCCCGATCTTTGAATATGAATCGCGTTTGGTCTTATCCAATACTCATCCTTTGGTGCGTCAGGAAAATATTAGCGTTGAAGATTTGGCTGAAGAAACCCTGATTACCTATCCGGTGGATAAACATCGCTTAGATATCATGGCGCATCTATTTATTCCCTCCAATATCCAACCCAAGCATGTGCGCACCACGGATTTAACCCAGATGTTGATTCAATTGGTGGCCAGTGGGCGCGGTATCGGGGCGTTGCCAGATTGGGTGGTGAATGAGTATGAGCAAAAGGGCTGGGTCACATCGAAACGCTTCACCTGTGTCTCCAAGGATGGCCTGCGCCGCACGCTATATGCAGGCTTTCGCAGCGAAGACAAAGAGAAGAGTTACTTTGAAGGCTTTTTAAAACAGTTAGAGAAATTCTCACTCAAGCGCAGTAGCTATTACTCAAACTAGTCGTTATGACTCAAACTCGCGGGCTGTATTCGTGATGCTGTGAGTTGTTTATTTCGGCCCCAGTCCGATCAATAGCGACAAGATCCCTGCAGCGATCAAGGGTCCGACCGGGACACCGCGCAATACCGCCACGCCGGCGACTGTACCCAGTAATAGGCCGGCAACCACATCGGGTTGATTCGACATCAGTTTCACCCCGCGTCCGCCCAACCATGCCACCAACAGGCCGATGGCGATTGCCAAGAGTGACTTCCAACTCATAAATGACTTGAGGATGGCATCGCCGGGAATCTTGCCACTGGCGATCGGGGTCAGTACTCCGATGGTGAGGATGATAATCCCCACATGCAGGCCATAGTCTTGCAGGTAGGAGAAATATTCACTCAGGGGCGTGATCCGGAAAATGATCAGGACTGCGGCAGCGATGGTGACGGCGGTGTTATGACTGAAAATCCCACAGCCGAGTAAGACCAACAGCACGATGAGATTGAAGTCCACACTGGAAAGGCTCATAAAGTTCAACAAGATTAATTCAATAGTCTGGGCTGTATTATACGGTTTATCCACGGCTTGGCGATGTGTCTCATGGGCTTTGGTTCTGGTTCTGTACATGTCAACAGACCCTAGGCTTGTTCAGACGATGATTTGGGTTAGAATGATGCCTGATTGAATGAGGGTATCTCGATGTTGTTGGAAAAAATGCTGCAATCCCAAGGCTTTGGCTCAAGAAAACACTGCCAGCAGTTAATTAAATCTGGCGCAGTGAGCATTGCGACTGAAGTGATTACTCAGCCCAAGCACAACATCGACCCGAAAAATTGCCATTTTCGTGTGTATCAGCAAGACTTTGTTTATCGTGAGCAGGTGTATATCGCGCTGCATAAGCCGGAAAACTATGAATGCTCTCATCAAGCCACGCATCATCATAGTGTCTTTGATTTATTTGATGATGTGCTGATCCAACGGGGTCTACAGTGTGTGGGACGTTTGGATCAGGACACCACGGGGCTGTTGCTGCTCAGTGATGATGGTGGTTTTATTCAAGCCCTGACCCATCCCAAGAAACATGTGCCCAAGGTCTATCAGGTGCAGTGCGCTGACCCAATTGATGCCGCGCAAATCCAAGCCCTGACAGCGGGCGTAGCGCTTAGAAATGAAAAAGGCATCTTTGCTGCGACTGAGGTGCATCTCTTGGGCAGTCATCAACTCAGTATGACCGTGCATCAAGGGGTTTATCACCAGGTCAAACGCATGTTGGCTGCGGTCGGGAATAAAGTTGAGCAGTTACACCGCGCTCAAATTGGTCAGTTAGGATTGGATGATCTCGAAAAAGGCCAGTGGATCTATTTGGATGACGCACAAATCCTTGCCGCCAAACAACAACAGCCGCGCTCGACTTGATCAGACGATGTATTCGTTGTTGCACGTTGCGTCTGACCGCAAATTGCAGGTTGGGGTCAGTGCAGCGTTACTGTAAAAAGCAATGGTAGCTTTGGAATACATCATCTTTGATAAAACCCATTTTTTCATACAGGCGTTGTGATTCGACGTTGTTCTTCTGGGTTTCCAAACTGATGCGCAGTGCATGTTCATGCCGTGCAAATAGGATCGCCGTGTCAATCAGTTGCATGGCAGAGCCTTGGCGCCGGTACATCGGCGTGACATAGACGTCATCTAGGATATAGTAGCTACCGCAGGCAATCGAAGAAAAGCCGAGATATAACAAGATAAATCCAGTCAAGACCTCATCTTTGAGATGCACAAAGATGACACTTTCTTTGTTCTCAAAGCGTTGTTTTAAAAATTTAAATGAGGTTTTTAGGTCTGAGCTGACACCATAAAACTGGCGGTACTCATCAAATAGGATGGCGAGTTGATCTAGGTCTTGAATGGTTGCACGTCTGACAATCATGATTTCTCCCTTTTAGAATTTTTATTCTGATTCGCAAGAGAGCATAACGAAAATTAGACGATTCAATAAAGCATTTATGTAAGCCAAGTCAAGCGGGCTAAATCATTCTAAGTGTTTGGTTTCACCGAGTAAGGCATTCAGTTCAGCAAAAATATCTTCTTCTTCGAGCTCGATCGCAGCGGGCGCATCCGCATTGATGGGTTCAACATCAATCATGTGCTGTTCTTGTTTGGCTTTCTTAAGTTTGAGCAGCTGATCCATGTTAATGCTTTGATTTTCAATAGCAAAGGGAATGGATTTGGTCAAAACCACTTGTTTGAAAAACAAACGTACTGCTTGAGCAGGGGTAATGCCGAGTTGCTTAAAAACAGCAAAGGCTTGTTTTTTTTCTTGTGAATCAAGCCGGACTTGATAGACTTCTGTTTTTCTCATAAAAAGACCAAACAACATAAAGTTGGAATACACATTTTAAACAAAGCCCATGTAATTTCAATGTCTATTAAAGCAAATAATAGCCGGCTTGTCATTACAATGAAATTATATCGACAGCGCTTGAGCTGAATCAAATTGCAGCATGCGTTGACTGAGGGGATCTTGGAAACGAATTGACTTGGCCAAGAGTTGTAAGGGTTGAGAGAAATCATCCTCAGCTTTGTGTTGGATCAGCGGATAGAGCGGATCATGTCGGATCGGGATGTTTTGCTGCGCCAGATGTACCCGAAGCTGATGCTGCTTGCCAGTCTTGGGTCTTAAACGATATTTCGCCCAGTGCCTTTGCTGATCATGTTCCAGTAAGTAAATCTCAGTTTCTGAGTTGGGCTCGCCCTCAACCACACGCATGGTGTAAAAGGGATCGGACTTCTGCATGCGTAGTGCAATCCGTTGCGGCGTTGCAAAACGCGGATCATAGGCTGCAATGGCATGATATTCTTTTTGCACCTGCGCTTGGGCAAACATTTGCTGATAGACACCACGACTGGCGATCCGTTTTGAAATCAGCACCACGCCCGCAGTTTCGCGATCTAGGCGATGGATCGGGGTGAGGTGCGGATTGTTATAGCTTTTTTTTAAACGCACCAACAGTGTTTCTTGCACATAGCGACCGGTCGGGCTCATGGTCAGAAAGTGCGGCTTATCCACCACCAACAAATCCTCAGTTTCAAACAGAATCTGTTCTTGAAAGGGCACCGGCACTTCGTATGCTAAAAAACGATAATAATAAATATGTTGTCCCGCCACATAAGGACTATGCTGGTCCAATATGCGACCGGCCTGATCAAAGACCAACTGCTGCGCAAAGCGTTGCTGCCATTCGGTTGCTTTGATATGCGCAAACTGTTGACACAGATAAGCATAGACCGTGGCGACAGGCTGATCGAGTCGAGGCAGGAAAACTTGGCTGGCGGTCACGCCATCGCGCATTGGGGCTTCAAAATCAGATTGGGCTGGCGAATGGGCATGAGGCGACATAGAAGAAATCATTCATTTAAAAAGAGAATCGAAAATAGAAAGTAAAAAACACAACAATGCAGCCGATTTGAATTTGCGCAAATTTGATTCGCATAGCCAATGCTTTTGGCATCCGAAGTTCGCACATCGTAGGTTTTAAGGCCGCGCAATGTTATCATAATGCCTGATTTAAATCATGTTGTGGGCGATATGCAGTACTCCTTTCAATACATACTCAATGACGAAAACGATACCCTTGCCATTGCCAAAGTTTTGGCTGAGCAGTTGCCCCAAGGCGTGGTGTATTTGGTCGGTGACTTGGGCGCAGGCAAAACCACATTGACCCGTTATTGGCTCCAGTGTCTGGGTCACAAGGGCGCGGTGAAAAGTCCGACCTATACCTTGGTAGAGCCGTATCAAATTGGTTCGCAGCAGGTATTCCACTTTGATCTTTATCGTTTAAATGATCCTTATGAGCTTGAGTTGATGGGGATTCGTGATTATCTGGATGTGGACGGTGCCTTATTTATTTTTGAGTGGCCATCCAAAGGTGAAGATGAAATTCCGGCCGCCGATGTGTTGATTCAAATTACTCGGACGGATGATGAGACTGGGCGTGAAATACAGTTGAGTTTTAATGCTGAGGCCTTATTCAAAGCACTCACCGAACTAAAATCATAAACACATTCCAAGAAAGTCTAAATTGAAGGTTGATGGTATGCATGAGCAGGCATTAAGTTTAAGACGAATTCGTAGTTTAGATCCTGCACTGGCCAACCAAATTGCGGCCGGTGAGGTGATTGAGCGTCCGTCTTCGGTGGTCAAAGAACTGCTTGAAAACTCGATTGATGCTGGTGCAAGTCGCTTAACCATTCGGATCGCGCAAGGCGGCAGTACCTTGATCGAAATTATCGACAATGGTCGCGGCATTCATGCGGATGACTTGGCCTTGGCGGTGACGCGACATGCCACCAGTAAGATCCAATCGGCTGAAGACTTACAGGCCATCGTGAGTTTAGGCTTTCGTGGTGAGGCCTTGGCCTCGATCGCAGCAGTATCACGCCTGAGCTTGAGCAGCAGCCAAGATGACTCCGGTGTTGGTTATCAGGTCGAGGTGAATGGCACGGCGATGGATCATCAGCAGATCCAAGCCATCGCCATGCAACAGGGCACGCATATCCGGGTACAGGATTTATTTTTTAATGTGCCTGCGCGGCGCAAGTTTTTAAAAAAACCAGGCACCGAATTTGGGCATATCGAAGAAATTGTGCGGCGTATGGCCTTGACTCACTTCGATGTGAGTTTTGTGCTTGAACATAACCAACAGATTAAACTTAATCTGCCGATTGCAGACAGTGGTGAGTTACGCTTTCAGCGGGTGCAGCAACTGTTGGGGCGTCAATTTACAGAAAACTCGTATTGGATTGATGCAGACAGTATCAACTTGCGCTTGTCGGGTTGGCTCGGACATCCTTCTGATGCACGTGCCCAAGCAGATTTACAGTATGTCTATGTCAATGGTCGCGTGGTCAAAGACAAGACCATCTCGCATGCACTGCGTATGGCCTATGACGGGATATTACATGGTCATCAATATGCGGGTTATTTGCTGTTTTTAGAAGTTGATCCAGAATATATTGATGTCAACGTACACCCCACCAAACATGAGATACGTTTTCTCAATCAGCGTGAAGTGCATGAGTTTGTGCGGCACTTTGCCAAACAGACCTTGTCCCAGTTTCAAACCGCCAGCGTGGATTTGGCGCAGGCGATGAAGCAAGAGCAGCTCAGCAACCCGGCATCTGCTCAACCCACAGCCCAAGCCCAACCTCGCTATCAAAATCAATTTGCATTACATCGTGATCATACTGATTCCAGCGCAGCGCAAAGTCCAGATGATGCTGCATCAGCCTTAAGTCAATTTGACTCAGCGCAGCCGCAATCTTTGCGTTATGAGGCACAGTCGTCTTATCGGCCATCTCAACAGTCCACCCAAGCCCTGAAAGATTATTTATCACCACTGCGTGACGCGCCAACATCTGCACAAACTTCTCCAGAAACAACTGAGAAGCGCACTTGGTCGATCAATCAAGATGCGGCTGCGCCAGCGACTTCTGCCGTGGATGAGTTTCCACTCGGCATCGCGATTGCGCAGTTGCATGGGATTTATATCTTGGCGCAAAACACCGAAGGCTTAATTATCGTGGATATGCATGCTGCACATGAGCGCATCGTGCTACAGCAGATGAAGGCGGCTTGGGATCGGCCGGAGTTTTGGACTTCGCAGCAGTTACTGATCCCCAAAGTGGTTTCAATTACCCGATTACAGGCCACACGGATTGAGGAGCTTAAGCCGCAACTCGAACGTCTCGGCTTGGATATCGATCAGTATGGCGATGAACAAGTGATCGTGCGCGGTGTGCCGGCGATTTTGCAAAAAGCCGACTTTTCAGCCTTGGTGGCAGAATTGCTACAAGACTTAGATCCAACCAATCAAGCACATGCCTTACAGCAGCGCCGTGATCAGATTTTGGCAGGGATGGCCTGTCATGCTGCAGTACGTGCGCATCGTATGCTGAGCTTGTCTGAAATGAATGCTTTGCTGCGACAGATGGAACAGACCGAATTTGCCAGCCAGTGCAACCATGGCCGTCCAACCTGGCGTGCCTTTCCATTGACACAGTTAGATAAATTATTTGCACGAGGAGAATAGGCAATCATGTCAAACCATTTGCCCGTTATTAATTTAATGGGCCCCACGGCAAGTGGAAAAACCGCATTGGCATGTGAGCTGTATGCACGTGGAAATTTCGAACTGATTTCTGTGGATTCCGCCTTGGTCTATCAAGACATGGATATTGGCACTGCCAAGCCATCCAAGCAGGAACAGCAGCTCTATCCACATCATTTGATTGACATCATTACACCTTTGCAAAGTTACTCTGCGGCTGAGTTTGTCGAAGATGCATGTGGCTTAATTGACCAAATTCATGCACGTGGTAAAACCCCGATTTTGGTCGGTGGCACCATGCTGTATTTCAAGGCACTGCTCGAAGGATTGTCTTCAAATCTACCCAGTGCAGATGCACAGGTTCGTGCCGAGATCGAAGCTTTGGCTGAACAGCAGGGCTGGGAACAGGTGCATGCTGAGTTACAAAAAGTAGACCCAGCTGCGGCAATTAAATTTAAGGTTTCAGATAAGCAAAGGATTATCCGTGCTTTAGAAGTTTACCGTTTGACAGGAGAGCCGATTACAAAACTACATGAAAAGCAACCAAGAAATACAAACTATCGTTACACATTTCATAATTATGCATTACAGCCCGACCGTGTAGAATTGCATCAAAGAATCGAAGCTCGGTTAAAAAACATGTGGGAGATCGGATTTTTAAATGAGGTTGAATATCTTATGAAAAAATACGATTTAGATGAAAATCTACCTTCTGCGCGATCCGTTGGTTATCGCCAAGCCATAGATTTTTTGAAAAACAGTGACAGAAGCCATAAAAACAGGTGTGTAATGGAGGATAAGTCGTTATACGCGACACGACAATTGGCCAAACGTCAATACACTTGGTTACGGTCGTTGCATGAACTTCACCAATTTAAAACTTTTTCTTCAATAAAGCAGGCTCAAGAAGACTTGCGAAACTCATACGGATAAAGCAAAATTTACCCACTATCTTATTTATAAATTTTTATAAATTTTAATTGAAAAATAAAGATAGTTTTTGCGCTGATTTTTTTTAATTTTTTTTGGAGTATAAAATGTCTAAAGGTCAAACTTTACAAGATCCGTTCTTAAATTCTCTCCGTAAAGAACGCATTCCAGTTTCTATCTTTCTTGTAAACGGTATTAAGTTGCAAGGTCATATTGAATCGTTTGATCAATATGTCGTGTTATTAAAAAATACTGTTAGCCAAATGGTATATAAACACGCGATTTCTACAGTAGTTCCTGCACGTAACCCACGTCCAGTTGGCGCACCTGCGGGTGGCGCTCAAGCAGCGGGCGGCTTCGGCGGTCAAGGCGGCTTCGGTGGTCAAGGTGGCGGCTTCGGCGGTCAAGGCGGCTTCGGTGGTCAAGGCGGCGGCTTTGGTGGTCAAGGCTTCGGCGGTCAAGGCGGCTTCGGCGGTCAAGGCGGCGGCTTTGGTGGTCAAGGTGGCTTCGGCGGTCAAGGCGGTGGCTTTGGTGGTCAAGGCGGTTTCGGTGGTCAAGGTGGCCAACAGCCAGGTAGCTTTGAAGCAGAACCAAAATTCGAAGACAACCAAGATGATGAAAACAACCGTTAATTGAAACTTTGTTTTTGAATCTTTGTTCCAAAAAAAGGGCGCCAAATCGGCGCCTTTTTTGTGTCTACCAGATCGATTTTTTGAGTATGCAGCGTAATTTTGGTACAGCAACAATCATGCTATGAGTGTAATTTAACTTTGGTTGGGTGGTGCCGAAGATTAAAATAAAGCTCTGGCTTGATCGATAGGTATATACGCGGTGCAATAAAAAACCTCATCGCTGGATGAGGTTTTAGAATGTTAAACAAAAGATTTGAATCTAAGATCAATTCTTTTTCGGTTGTTTATCATCTAGGCTTGGATCTTTGATCTCAACATAGGTGCTGGCACGTAGCTCACGTAACCAACCATCAAGCTCTGCATCAAACTGACGCTCACCGAGGGTCTGGCGTGCCATACGCTGTTGATATTCTTTGGTCATGTCTTGTTGACGTGTATCAGTGACTTGTAGGATGTGCCAACCGAACTGGGTTTGGAAGGGTTGGGTAACTTGACCCACAGCGGTGTTTTGCATCAACTGATCAAACTCAGGCACCATCATGCCGGGTGTCACCCAACCGAGGCTACCACCATCACGTGCAGAGCCAGGATCGCCTGAGAAGGTCGCTGCAAGCGTCGCAAAATCTTCGCCCGCTTGAATACGGTTGTAGAGGCTGTCGATCATTTGCTTGGCATTTTCAGGGCTGACCACTTCTGAGGTTTTGATCAGGATGTGACGGGTTTTAAACTGAGGCACCAAGGCTTTTTGATCATTGCTTTTGCGTTCGATCAGTTTAAGCACATGCACGCCATCATTGACTTGGATCAGTTCACTGGTTTGACCAGGATTCAAGACACTCACTCGAGCCGCAAGTTCTGCCGGGATATTAGACAGGGGTCTAAAGCCCATATCTGCGCCTTCTACGCGGATTTTGCCACTGTTGTATTTTTTCTCAATACCAGCAAGATCACTGCTTTGATTGAGTGCAGACTTAATATTTTGTGCCACTTGCTTGAGTTCAGAGACATCTACATCGCCAGAAACACGCATGTGCAAGACATGTACTTCACTGCCGAGTGCAGCTTGACCTTCCGGTGATTTAAGGAAGTTTTCTACATCTTGATCGCTGATCTTGATGCGAGACATGACTTGTTGTTGACGTAGGCGCTGGATTTGCAAGTCGTTGGCGACACGTTCACGTAAGACTTCATAAGTCCCCGGAGCAATCGCATCGAGCTTTTGTTGAAATTCAGCTAAACTTTTGCTGCCGGATTGCGTTGCAACTTTCATCACAGCATCATTCAGCATTTTTTCGTCAACTTTCAAGCCATAACGTTTGACTTGTTCAAGTTGAGCATTTTGTAAGATCAGTTGGTTAAGCACTTGGCGACGTAAAAACTGCTCAGGTGGTAATTGTTTTTTTTGCGCTTCTAGTTGATGTACTGCTTCAGCAACGCCTTGATCTAAATCACTTTTTAAAATAGCACTATTCCCAACAACCGCAATCACTTGATCGGTCGGTTGAGCAAACACAGGCGTAGAAGCTGACATAATCAAGGCGATGGCAGTCGCTTTAAAGAGATGTTTTAAATTGAGCGTCTTCATTAATGTTTCCAAGATTGATTAACTTTATCAAAGCCAAATAAACGATTTTCTAATAAAGAGCTTAGTTTATCGTTTAAGCCCCCTAATCCCTTCAGGCTGAACTCCGCCATGATGGCACGTTTTGGTTTGACATTTGCGTCTTTGACATTGTCTAAATCGTTAAAGTAAGAGCGACCATAGACAGATACTCCCCAACAACATGACTCATAATTAACGCCCAATAGATATTCGCGTGCCACGTGGTTATCGATATCATATTGAGCGTGGCCCATGATACGCCAGTTGTTGCTGACCGGCTGTATAAATGATGCAACAACCTGGTCATATTTGGCTTGGCGATCCGGTAGCATATCGCGATAGAAGTAGCCGACGTTATATAAGCTGCCTTGGTTGGAGGCATAATTCAGTTGGAAGTCGCGTTGCGCGTTATTGCCATTCGACATCCAAGCCGAATTTGCCGCAATACTGAAATTCTGTGAGAGTTGACTTGAGAGGCTCACGATCGGGCCAGTATTTCTCTCGGTATCGAAATCATCGACATTTTTCTTGAGATTGACTCGACGATCTTCAAAGTAATAACTTTGTCCGATCCCGGCACGTAAGCGCTCCAATCCAACGCTGTCAAAGATGCTATAGCTTAAGCCGAGCGATAAGAAGTTGTTGTCTTCTAAGCGGTCATGACCATAAAAGCGATAGGGGTTAAATAACTGATCGTAGTTGATCGAGGCGGTGGTCGAGTCAAAGTTTGGATAGCCGTCTTGATTTTTATAAGGTGCATAAGCATAGAATGCGCGCGGGGTGAGGGTCTGTAGATATCGACCATCACGCTCGAAGTGCAATCCAGCATCCACCGTAAACTGAGGCACCACCACGGATTTATTTTTGCTATCGGAACTGAACTGTGAGTTCTCGCGGGTGTCCTGATCATAGAAGGTATTGATGGTGCGTACAGAGGCCTCAGGAATCAGGAACGCCGAGGTATTCATGAAGTTATAGCGCACCGCAAATTGGTTGTAGACCCGCGTACCATTGGGCTGAACTTGATTATTAAAGTCGCTAATATTCTTTTTAAAATAAGCGGTGTCGTTATTGAACTCGTATTCTAGACCCAGCGGATCACCAGTCACATAGTTAACCAAGAGCTGTGGTAGGCGCGCATATGGACGGTCAATTTGTGGAATGGATTTGTCTAGGGTTTGAAAGTCTTCAACCCGCAATTTGGCACTCAGTCCCGGGATGCCATGCCCATAATTCAGTTCCCAAGCACGGCGTTGATTGAGTTCTGTTTTTGAATTGGGGTTGTTGTCGAGGTCAGAGAAAAAGTCTTTATCTGACACGTAGTTATATTCTACATTGGTCGACCATTGATCATTGATCTGCCAGTCGTGCAACAGGTGTAGGTCTTTACGATCTTGTTTGTCATAGTCCCGATCCGAAGGAAGATAGCCACCCCAGATGCGACCTTGACCGAAGTTCTCAGTCAAATAGCGAAATTCACCATTAAACATCATGCCGCGGCTGGAATAAAACAGTGGATTGATGGTGGCATCGTAGTTAGGTGCCAAGTTTAAATAGACCGGTGTACCAATCTGAAAGCCACCGAGGTTGCTATAACCAAAGGTGGGATTCAGTAGACCTGTGGTGCGGCGATCATCGATCGGGAAGTTAAAATATGGTACTGCCAATACGGGCGTATCTTTAATATAAAATTTGGTATTTCGGGTGACACCACGACCTGTTTCTTGGTCGAGTTCGATCTGTTTGGCTTTGATCTGCCAGGTCGGTTTTTGCTCGGGTGGACAAGTACTATAACTGGCATCACTCAACACCACGGTATTGGGTGAGGTGCGCTCAATTTGACCGGCATGTCCATGTGCATGGGTTTCTTCTGAGATATAGAAGCTGTTTTTGAGCTGACCGGTGGCATCTTTGAGGTTGTAGTCGATCTCATCACTTTGTGCGATCAGGCCGCCTTGCGCCATTTGCACATTACCTTGGGCTTTGGCATGGGTTTGGGTTTGGTCAATCGTCACTTGATCGGCACGGACCATACGGCCTTGCTGGTCAATAATGACATTACCCGACAGGATCGAATCACCTTTAGGATTGTAATAGCCGCGGTCAGCGGTAATCACCGAGCTGCCTTCGTCGTTGGCACTGGTTTGACTATCACTGTCAAAAGGGGTGACCCAAACGCCCTGACACCAACGGTTATCCGTGAGGTTTTGGTCGCGTAGTTGCGCTTCAGCCGATTTTTTGTCGACATAATATTGAGAAAAAAAGGCTTCACCGGGATAGCTTTCATTGATCGCCGCTTTGAGCTGGCTGTTATTGGTGCCGGCGTCTTCCGCACGTTGATTATGTTGATCGGTCGCGGTGGCGTCGTCGCTCGGACTGGATTCAGCATAACTTGATACAGAGCTGCCGCAGAGCAGGGTCAAAATAGCAGTCGCCAAAGGATTAAATCTAAACTGATGCTTCATTTGTCTCATTAACCAAGTATGCAAATCGCAATTAATTATGGTTGCATGATAGAGAAAAAGTCCATAAGTAGCTACACTTAGT
>JASLJB010000375.1 GCA_030152605.1 Acinetobacter sp.
AAAAAGGTTTTCAGGCTGAAGAAGTTCAACCTTTAGACTAATTCCCTCGTTTAATTACTAGGGTTGCGCTCCAATTTCGATGAATTGGGGCGTTTTTGTTTATAATAGCGTATATTTTTTACGTGATTGACTGTATAGAGCACCGATATATGTCTGGTTTTCAAACCCTGAATTTACATCCGCAACTCAAACAAGCGATTGATGCTCTCGGGTTTACAGAAATGACCCCGATCCAGCAAAAAGTACTCAAGTACACGCTTGCAGGCCATGATGCGATTGGAAGAGCTCAAACTGGTACAGGTAAAACTGCAGCATTTTTGATTAGCATTATCAATGATTTGTTAAACAATCCGCTAAGCGAAAAACGTTATCGCGGAGAGCCACGCGCATTGATTTTGGCACCAACTCGAGAGTTGGCTATTCAAATTGAAAATGACGCCAAAGATTTGGTGAAATTTAGCCAATTGAATGTGGTGACATTGGTGGGTGGCGTTGATTTTGATAAACAACGTAAACAACTCGATGCCAACTTTGTTGATATCGTGGTCGCAACCCCGGGTCGTCTAATTGATTTTACTGAACAACGTGAAGTTTGGTTGGATCAAATCGAATTTTTAGTGATTGATGAGGCTGATCGTTTACTGGATATGGGCTTTATCCCTTCCGTTAAACGCATTGTGAGATTCTCGCCGAAAAAAGAACAACGTCAAACTTTGATGTTTTCTGCAACATTTAGCTATGATGTGTTGAATCTTGCGCAACAATGGTTATATGAACCCGTGACGGTTGAAATTGAACCTGAAAAGAAAACCAATGAAGATGTAGAACAACGTGTTTATGTGGTTTCGAATCAGGATAAATATAAATTATTACGTGAAATTCTGAACGATGAGCCGATCGAAAAAGTCATGATCTTTGCCAATCGTCGCGATCAAGTGCGTAAACTGTATGACCACCTGAAACGTGATGATTATAAAGTGGTGATGCTGTCGGGTGAGATTGCACAGGATCGCCGTTTAAAAATGCTCGATCAGTTTAAAAATGGTAAACATAACATCATGATCGCAACCGACGTTGCAGGTCGAGGCATCCATGTCGATGGTGTTTCACATGTGATTAACTTTACTTTGCCTGAACAATCAGATGATTATGTACATCGAATTGGTCGTACAGGCCGTGCCGGTACCCAAGGTGTGAGTATTAGTTTCTTGTCTGAAGATGATGCTTTCTATTTACCTGAAATTGAAAAAGCCATTGGGCAAAAGCTACCATTGACACGTATGGAAGGCTATTGCTGATCTTGGTTAAGCTGAAGTCTGAGCGCATCAACTTCGCCATAGCTTGTTAAAATCTTCTAGCTGATACAGCAAATGAAAAACCCGAGCATTTATGCTCGGGTTTTTTGTATTGGCTTGGGGCTTCGTTGTATTTAGCGTGGTCGACGACCGCGGCTTTTGGTGTTTGGGCGCGTTGTACCATTGGTTTTACGGCGTGGCTTATCCGCATCATCCATTTGCCAAATACGTGGTGTACCACCACCCGGTTTCTTTTTCGCAGGTTTACCACCGTTCTCTTTATCTTTGGCGATTGAGAAATGTGGTTTGGCTTTGGTTGCGCCTTTTTTGGCAAAAGAACGGCCTTCATAAGGCTTGTCAGCAGGCAAGTCTTTAAAGTCTGGGTAAAGTAGTGGTTCGATTTCAGTTTTTTCGCCCGGTTGTAAATTGAGTTTAATCAAGTCGATCGAACCAATTTGTGTGCGGATCAGACGCAGTGTTGGGAAACCCACTGCTGAAGTCATACGGCGAACTTGACGGTTGCGGCCTTCGCAGATTTGAATTTCAACCCAAGATGTTGGAATATTGGCACGAAAGCGAACCGGTGGGTTACGTTCCCAGAGCCATGTTGGCTCACTCACTTTTGCCGCTTTAGCAGGCAGGGTCATTCCATCGTTAAGTTCAATACCATTACGTAGTTGGGTGAGTGCCTCTTCGGTAATATCACCATCCACTTGAGCATAATAGGTTTTAAATTTTTTATTTGAAGGGTGGGTAATAAACTGATTTAAGCCACCGTGATCAGTTAAAAACATTAAGCCTTCAGAATCTAAATCAAGGCGGCCCGCAATTCTGAGGTCAGGATCGGGGATAAAATGTGACACAGTTAAGTGAGTATCGTCCTCGCGAAACTGAGAGAGCACATTAAAGGGTTTGTTGAGAATGACGACTTTCACTATAAATCTCTGATAAGTATGAGTTAAAAATTCAGACTGGGTGTGTTATCCCGAAGGATACCCATGTTGACTGGGGCTGGTAAAAATAATGCCCACGATATGTGGGCTACTATATCAGATTTGGGTTTATGCTCTTCAACTTTATTTTTGATCTAGCTTAATCTCAGAACAGATCTTCAACAGTCTGTTTTACTAACTGACCGCTTGTTCAAGAGCCTCTCGCTTTAACTCGGCACGGTATCAAACATATTTTCTGCTCATTCTGCAGTGAGTTTTGCCTTGGGCATTGCTGGATGTTTATCAGGTCAGGTGTTTATGCACTGATGTTCAATTTAAAGGGTATACATCTATTATTAGATTTCATTTTAATATTTGGTGCACTACTGCATGACGGATATAGATAAGATGTCAGTGTCGTGCTTTGCTTTCATTATGCCAAAAGCACAGCGATTAATATCACTTTAGGATTGGTAATATATAAGGAGCAGCGCTGTATTATATTTAAACACCAATCAGATGTTAGGTATTTAAAAT
>JASLJB010000028.1 GCA_030152605.1 Acinetobacter sp.
AATAAAAAGACCGTATCGATCCTTGCATCGACACGGTCTTTTTTTGGGATATATGAAGATAGTGTGTTTTAGAGTTCAGCTTCGACTGGGCTTTGTAGCGCTTGAATCACATCCATGACTTGATGCAGCTGGTCACAGACGATCAGCTTGGCGCGATGCTCTGGCGGCAAGAAACCTTCTGCGGTGGCATGATCAAGCTGTGCGATCAGATGGTTATAAAAACCATTCACGTTATACAGCATCATCGGTTTTTGATGACGGTCTAACTGTGCCCAGGTGGCGATTTCAAGGATTTCTTCAAAAGTCCCCAAGCCACCCGGCAGGGCGACAAAGGCACTGGCGCGATCGGCCATGAGATGTTTACGTTCATGCATCGACTGCACGATATGCAGTTCAGTCAGGCTCGGATGCGCGATTTCATAGTCCAACATAAACTCGGGAATGACACCGACGGTTTCGCCACCGTGTTCAATCACGGTATCGGCGACTTGACCCATCAGGCCAATGCTGGCACCGCCATAGACGATGCCGAAGTTGGCTTCTGCAATATGCTGTGCCAGTTGAATGGCGCTTTCTCTGTAACGTGGATGATGGCCGGCACGCGATCCGCAATACAGGGCGACCAGCGTTTGGGTGGTGGTTTGATGAGGATTACGAGAGTTTTCAGTCATTGGTTTTATTACACTGTTCATCAATTATTTTTTCACCTTAATCTAGCACGATATTTTTTCTTGCTCCAGTTTAAGTGGTGCATGTGACAGATTGATGTGTGTTTTTGGTCGGATCGCGTCGGCTGAGAAGGCTGTGCATGCGTGGCTTTGCGCGCTGTGCTGTTGCGTTGTTGAACCGCAAAAAAGATCCGAAAAGCCGGGGTGAAAAAAGATTAAATCAAGAAATAAGATGAATTTCTGTGTGATCTTACCTATACTATTTTCACGTTTGACAACTAATGAATCAACAATGGGTAGTGGTTGTAGTCGCTCCGAAATTATACAGTCTTTTCAAATAATAACAGTTCAGTACCTTGTGAGGCCTCATCTGCAGTGTCGCTATTCTGACCCAAGCATTGACCTATGCATGCTGCAAAACGCAGCACACTGCATCGATCAAGCTTTGCGTCAACAGCATGACATGAGCACGCTGGAGTTCGCACAATGATATTTGAATGGATGTCCGATCCCTCTGCTTGGGTCGGTCTGGCGACCTTGGTCGTATTAGAAATCGTTTTAGGCATTGATAACCTCGTATTTATCGCGATTTTGGCGGAAAAACTTCCACCAGAACAGCGTAATACTGCGCGTATCGTCGGTCTATTACTGGCACTGATCATGCGTTTGATCTTGCTGGCCTCGATTGCTTGGGTGGTCACGCTGACCGCGCCGTTGTTCCATATCATGGAGCATGCATTCTCCGGTCGTGATCTGATCTTGCTGTTTGGTGGTGTGTTCTTGCTGTTTAAGGGCACCATGGAACTGCATGAGCGCATCGAAGGCAAAGCACACATTAAAGAGGAAAATCCAGTTCACGCCGTGTTCTGGATGGTGATCGTGCAGATCGTGGTCCTCGATGCGGTGTTCTCTTTGGACAGTGTCATCACGGCAGTGGGCATGGTCAAAGAGTTGTCAGTGATGATGATCGCGGTGGTGATCGCGGTGGGTATCATGCTCTGGGCATCGAAGCCATTGATGGACTTCGTCAACAAGCATCCGACTGTGGTAATCCTGTGTCTGGGTTTCTTGATGATGATCGGCTTCTCCTTGATCGTGGAAGGCTTTGGTTTCCATATTCCGAAGGGCTATCTCTATGCCGCGATTGGCTTCTCGGTATTGATCGAGTTTATGAACCAAACCATGCGTAAAAACCAAGAGAAATTGGTCACCACCAATGATCTGCGTTTTAAAACTGCTTCTGCGGTATTGCGTATGTTGGGCGGTAAGAACAATCACAGCACAGATGCATCCAATCAAAACAATGACAATCTCCTCGCCACACAGGCGGTGGCCAATGAGATGTTTGATGATGAAAATGGCGCCTATCACAGTGTCATGGTGCAAGGGGTGTTGGGTCTATCCGAACGCCCAGTCAAGTCGGTGATGACGCCACGTCCAGAGTTGGAGTGGTTGGATCTCGATGATGATGCCGAGGTGATTAAACGCCGCTTGATGTCGATGACCCATTCACGTTTGATCGTGGCCCATGGTGAATTGGACAATCTCGCCGGGATCGTACTGACCCATAAAGTCTTGAATGACTATATCGAAACTGGGGTTTTGGACTTTCAAAAGCATCTGCGTGAGCCGGTGATCGTGCATGAAAATGCGCAAGTGTTGATGGTGATGGAACAGTTACGCCAAGCACCGTTGCAGTTGGCGATCGTGCTGAACGAGTATGGTTCGATTGAAGGGATTGCGACGCCGATCGATATTCTCGAAGCGATCGCAGGGGAGTTCCCGGATGAGGATGAACTTGAAGCCGCAGCCGAAAGCCTTGAAGATGGTTCATTGATCCTTGAAGGCTCTACCGACATTCGCTATGTGTCGTTGTTGCTGGACTGCGATTTGGTCGATGAGGCTGAGCAATACTCGACCCTATCCGGTTATATCCTGTTCCATCTTGGGCGCTTGCCTGAAAATGGTGAAAGCTTGCAAGCCGATGGCTACAAGTTTGAAATCATGACTATGGATGGCCACAAGATCGACAAGGTACATATCGTGGATATCGAGCCATCGCCGAAAGATGAATAAAACCCATCTTGAACGCGCATTCTAAAATCAGCCCTCAGTGGGCTGATTTTTTTTGCTCAGCGACTTGAGCACCTTTGCGGCTTGGCAAAGGCTTAGATTGAGTCAAGGCTTGGATTGAGTCAATGCAGTGCAACAGGTTAAGATCGTGGCATCCTATGATCTGAAATAAGATAGAGAGTTTCCATGTCCGAACATGCTTGTCCTTGTGGTTTAGGCACTTATGCCACCTGCTGTCAGCCGCTGCATCTGGGTACGGCACAGGCCACAACTGCTGCGCAGTTGATGCGTTCACGCTATAGCGCTTTTGCCTTGCAGCAGATCGACTATATTTTGCAGACGACTGCCATCGGTCAGCAATCGGCACTGGATCGGGCCGCGATCGCGGACTGGGCCCAGAGCAATCAATGGTTGGGTTTGGAGGTGGTGCAAGCGCAAGAGAAACTCGACAAGACCCATGCTCAAGTTGAATTCAAAGCCCATTATCGTGCGCTGGATGCGGCACGGACTGCGCCCGCTGAAGTTCATCATGAAGTGTCGCACTTTGTGTGGCATGCCGAGCGCTGCTATTTCTTAGATCCAACCACTGAACTACAGCTCAGTATGAAACAACCGTGTCTGTGTGGTTCACAGAAAAAATTCAAACAATGTTGTGCAGCATATATAAATTGAGCATTGTTTTATCTTAGAATGACGCGCTCAAGTGACCCGCAGTGGAAGTAAACCGCAATGCTATTACTGGTGATCTACATTATCGCAATAACCGCAGAAGCCATGACTGGCGCACTCTCGGCGGGACGACGCAGTATGGATTGGTTTGGGGTGATGCTGATCGCCTGTGTAACCGCATTGGGCGGTGGTTCAGTCCGAGATGTGCTGTTGGGGCACTATCCGCTGACCTGGGTCAAGCACCCTGAATACTTGGTCTTGACCTGTGCCGCGGCCTTCGTGACCATTATTATTGCCAAATGGATGCGGCATCTGCATTCGATCTTCTTGTTACTTGATGCCTTGGGCTTAATCGGCTTTACCATCATTGGCTCGCAAATCGCGATCGAAATGGGACATGGTTTTGTGGTGTCTGCCGTCGCAGGGGTATTGACTGGGGTGTCGGGCGGGATCTTACGCGATATCTTGTGTAATGATGTGCCCTTGGTGTTCCGCCGTGAACTGTATGCCAGTATTTCCTTTGTTTCAGTGATCTTCTATTGGGTCTGTCATGATATTGGACTCTCACTTGAACTGACCATTGTCTCGACCTTGATCTTTGGCTTTTCACTGCGTTGTATCGCGATTTACTTTGGTTTGGAAATGCCGAAATTCATCTACAAAGACGATGATGAACAGTCTGCCTCCTCCAAAGATGAAGGCTAAAATCAGCTTTAAATACACTTTAATAGATTAATAGATTGCATAAGACTTACTTGTAAAAGACTTATCGCTTGCAAAAGACCAATAGGGCGTTGTCGATGTAACACCGCCCATCAGCGCATCGCCGTTGCATCTGTTTTTATTTAAATCATGGGGGTCGCCCGCAGTATGGATTTAATCTCACGTATACAGCGCTTGCCAATCGGGCGCTTTCACTACAGCTTATTGTTATTGATTGGCTTTGGCTGGATGTTCGATGCCATGGACACGGGCTTGATCGCATTTATCCTGACCAAAATGGCCGAAGACTGGCAGATGACTGCTGCTGAAAAGGGCTGGGTGGTGTCGATTGGCTTTATCGGTATGGCCTTGGGCGCGGTTTGCGCCGGTGCACTGGCCGACCGAATCGGACGCAAAACCGTATTTGCCTTGACCATGGCGATCTATAGTGTGGCGACGGCGCTGTGTGCCATCGCACCGAATCTGACTTATTTACTGATCTTTCGTTTTATCGTCGGCTTTGGTTTGGGGGGTCAGTTACCGGTCGCCGTGACCCTGATGAGTGAATATATCCCGGCTCAGGTGCGTGGGCGTTTTATCGTGCTCTTGGAAAGTTTCTGGGGCTTGGGCTGGCTAGTGGCAGCCTTGCTGTCTTACTTTGTGATCCCGAGCTTTGGTTGGCAGATGGCCTTTGTGATTGGTGGACTGCCAGTACTGTATGTGGTGGTGGTTTGGATCAAAGTGCCTGAGTCGATTCCGTATCTGATCAACCGTGGCCGAGTCGATGAAGCGCATCGTTTGGTGCAAAAGATTGAGCGCCAATGTGGTGTCGACGTAGTACAAGAGCTCGTGGTCAAACCGGTTTCAGTGCAGAATCATGTCTCTTTTCGGCAGCTCTGGGCTGGGCCCTTGGCACGTCGTAGTCTGATGTTGTGGTTGATCTGGTTTGGGATCGTGTATTCCTATTACGGCATCTTCACGTGGTTGCCGAGTCTGTTGGTCAAGCAGGGCTACAGCATGGTGCAGTCCTTCGAATATGTGTTGATGATGATCTTGGCACAACTGCCGGGTTATGTGGCCGCCGCATGGTTGGTGGAGAAACTTGGACGTAAGCCGACCTTGGCTGGATTTATCGCCATGTGTGCCGTGTCCGCGTATTTCTTTGGGCAGGCCGATAGCATGGGCATGATTATGCTCTGGGGCTGCTTATTGTCCTTCTTTAACTTGGGTGCATGGGGCGTACTATATACCTATACTCCGGAGCTATATCCGGCCAATATCCGTGCCTTTGGTTCGGGCTGGGCTTCTGCGATTGGACGTTTGGGCGGGATCGCCGCACCGTTTGTGGTGACGCAGATGATGTTGATGCCGGATGCGTTTAGCCATATCTTCATCATGTTTGCAGCCGTGTTACTTGCTGTGGCATTCTTCATCGTGGTCTTGGGCGAAGAGACCAAAGGCAAAACCCTAGAGTCAATTGGCTTATAGAGGAAATTTTAGCCGATGCCTGCCTCAGCGCCTGAGCAGGCTATTCTGCGCTAAGTCATAGCAGGGCTGGGTTTGCGCATTGAAGCTGTTGGCTTATATCAGCTGTAAAACCCAGAAAAACGAATAGTTTTAGGCCATAAGACAGTATTTGTCGCACTGAATTTTCCATAGCCCTTGTATCCAAACAGGCTGAGACTTAGCATAACCACTTAACACTAAATGTTTGATTAGGAATACAGCTTGTTATGACCATCCTTGCGCATCAAGCGACAGAAAACCGTTCCGTAGCCGAATTTACTGAACAAGCGTATCTCAACTATGCCATGTACGTGATTATGGATCGTGCATTGCCGCATATCAGTGATGGCTTAAAACCGGTACAGCGCCGGATCATTTTTGCGATGAGTGAGTTGGGATTAAAACCAAGTTCAAAGCCGAAAAAATCAGCCCGTAC
>JASLJB010000199.1 GCA_030152605.1 Acinetobacter sp.
TACACATCGATGATCGAGCCAAAGGGTTTATCTGCATTTTCATTTTTTGCACGTTGATAAACCAGACTGCGGTCCATTCTGGAAAATGGCAATGCATCCTGATCCGACTCAATAAAGTACTGACGAATCTCGGGACGAAAGCTTTCAAAGATAAAGCGGAAATGTCCCATGATCGGATAATTGCGTAGAATCGCATGCTTGGACTGCAAAATGTCATACAGCCCAAGTGCGCTCAGCAGTAGCGTCACCACCCATGCGACATTGAGCACATTGTCCGAGAAAAAATAGTAAATATAATGACTGTGGTTAAACACGATCACCCAAGTTAAGTACAGGGCGATAAAAATGCAGAGAAACCAAACGGAATGTCGAGAAAAGAAAGTATTCAGTAGCTTGTATCTGATTGATTGAGCAGGACTGGCCATAGGGTGAACGATCCATTTATGATTCAAGTGCGAAAAGGATGATAACTCACTGAATTCGTAATCAACGAATTGTTATGCATGAGAATTTTTATAAAACTGCATTATAAATAATCAAGTTAATAGGACTTCAATATATTAGATATGACACTTTTTATCAAAAAAAAGACCAGTAAGTTTAGTTTTGAGTGTAATGCATGTGGAAGAACAAATTTAGAATCTTCCTCCTTGCGTTCTCGAACCAATGTCGCGTTCAAGTTTGGCAAGGAGAAAGTTATTCAGGGCTTAGCGTTGATCGGCTGGCGGCAATAACATCAATATCGATTCATTGAGTAAATGTGCCAAGTCTTGTAGCACATCGTCCGCTTGGAAGGCATCATCAAAGACCAGACTTTCGGCATTGGCAAGGCGGATCAACAACGGCGTCAATGCAGGACAAATACTTAAAGGCTCACCATTGCCCCAGAAGTGTACTTGCTGATCTGAGTTATCGAGCGCTGCACTCTGACACTGGGTTTCTGCATAGAGCAAGCGCGAGGCCGGTTCTAGCATTAACTCGTAACCGGTCGAGATGATTTCCAATAGATCTTCTGCTTCAAGTTCGTCTGGCTCAGGTAGATTTTCAGGATACTTGGGTTCAGACATCAGTGCGGCAATGATGCCATCGAGGGCAGAGGAGTTTTGCAGTTGCTCGATAATGTTGGCTTTTAAATAAGCCAATTCCTGCTGGGTAATTTCCCCAACCGCGCTACTGCGTTGACGTTCTAGATCCAACAATGGGTTTTTAAATGCCGTGGTATCAGCGCAGTAATCACTGATCCGATCTAACATGGTGGCGATATTTGGCATACGGCAGCCAAATGAATAGGTCAGACAGTCATCTTCTGCCACACCATAGTGCGATAGACCTGGTGGTACATAGAGCAGATCACCCGGTGCCAAGACTTCATCAAAGTGTACTTGCATCTCAGGCAGCAATTTCAGTGGTTGGTCTTCGATAAAGGCCGTGTCTTCATCACACATTTGCCCAAGCTGCCAACGGCGATGACCATAGCCTTGTACCAAGAACACGTCATAAAAATCAAAATGCTGTCCGACCGATCCACCGACAGGCGCATAAGACACCATGATGTCATCACGGCGCCATTGTGGGATAAACGGAAGTTCTTGCCACAGTGCATTGATTTCAAGTGAATATTGTTCAACTGCTTGAACCAATAAGGTCCAGTGTTTCGGCAGTTTCTGGAAATCACCTTTGACCAAGGGTGAGGATTTAACACTCCATTGGCTTGGATCTTTGTCTTTTTGTTTGATTAATCGCGCGCTGACATTTTCTTCCAGTGCCAGTGCTTTGACATCATCGGGTACCAATAGATCCGCGATTTGTGGCATGGCTTGGCGCACCAAGAGCGGTTTTTTTTGCCAGTATTCAGTCAGAAATTGTTCGGCACTGATACCACCGAGGACAGTAAGGGGAGTGTTGTGGGACATAAGCAGCCTAAGTAATAAAATTTAAATGAAAAAAATAAAAAACAATCAAAGGGCAAGTCGCGAGCAAGCTGAGCGCACTCGTGCAATCCCTAAGGCAACTGCACGCCGAGTTGACGCAATAGACGACACAGTTGAATCAGCGGTAAGCCCATCAGTGAGGTCTGATCATCACCACGCATGTGTTGAAACAGACTGATGCCCAAGCCCTCGCATTTAAAACTGCCGGCACAGTGCAGTGGCTGTTCACGTTCAACATAGCGTTCGATTTCAGCTTGACTGAGATCGCGAAACTTGACTTGATAGTCTTCAACCAGATGTTGGGCAAAGCCACTGGCCTGATGCTGAACACTCAGCCCAGTTCGGAAGTGTACGGTTTGGTTGGCTTGGGCACGCAGTTGTGCAATCGCCGCTGCGGTGGTCAAGGGTTTGCCAATAAACTGATCTGGTGTCTCTGCACAAAACGCCACTTGATCAGAGGCAATCACGATCGCATCCGGATGTGCTTCGGAGATCACACGCCCTTTCTCGATGGATAAACGCAGCGCCAAGGCATCTGCATGACGCTCACCACGTGGGGTTTCATCAATATCAGGTGCGATACAGCGATAGGGCAAGCCTAAGCGATCCATCAAGATTTTACGGGTGGCGCTGGAGGAGGCCAAGATCATTTCAGGTTGAGCGCTGAACATCAGATGGCGTAGTCCATTAAAATATCTAAGGGTACATAAGACAGCACCGCCTGATGACAAGCATGTACTTTGATCTTGGGTGCTTGATGCGCTTGGTAGGCTTCAACCCAACGTGTCACACAAATGCACCAGAAATCACCGGGTTGTAGCCCCGGGAAACCCAACTCGGGCAGTGGCGTGGTCAGGTCGTTGCCAATTTTTTGGGAAAAGTTTAAGAATTCCGATGTCATTTCGGCGCATACCGTATGCTGGCCAAGATCGGTGGTCGCGGTGTGGCAGAAACCATTACGGAAATAACCCGTAATCGGATCAAAGCAACAACTGGCCATCGGTTCGCCAAAAACATTTAAACGGTTGATATTCGGATCTGGATGTATCGACATATTTAGCTACTTTGGTTCAATCTAAGCTTATCATAATCAAATCTGCGTATTTCTACAGCTTTTAGATAAAAGTAGCTAACCTTTTTTTGTGTAATCATTTAGAATCAGGGCGATTTTTGATAGCTAAAAAGTGAGCAGCAGATGAATTTTCAGCGTATGACTGATCTTGATTTAACAGGCAAGCGTGTTTTGATACGTGAAGATTTAAACGTGCCAGTCAAAGACGGGGCGATTACCAGTGATGCACGCTTACGCGCAGCATTGCCAACCATCAAAGCTGCTTTGGCGCAAGGCGCTGCAGTCATGGTCTGTTCGCATCTGGGTCGTCCTGTTGAAGGTGAGCCAAAACCGGAACAATCCTTGGCTGTTGTTGCTGCCTATCTCAGCGAGGCCTTGGGTCAAGACGTGAAATTAATCACAGACTATTTGGACGGTGTTGAGGTTGCAGTGGGTCAAGTGGTTTTACTTGAGAACGTGCGCTTTAACTCAGGTGAGAAAAAGAACAATCCTGAACTTGCACAAAAATACGCAGCCCTCTGTGACGTATTCGTGATGGATGCCTTTGGTACAGCGCATCGTGCAGAAGCCTCCACTGAAGGTGTGGCACGTTATGCCAGCGTTGCAGCAGCAGGTCCATTGTTGGCAGCAGAATTAGACGCTTTGGGTCGTGCCCTTAAACAACCTGAACATCCAATGGTTGCGATTGTGGCAGGTTCTAAAGTTTCGACCAAACTTGATGTGCTGAATTCTTTGTCGAATCTGTGTGATCAATTGATCGTGGGTGGCGGAATTGCCAACACCTTCTTGGCTGCAGCTGGTTATAACGTGGGTAAATCGCTGTATGAAGCAGACTTAGTCGATACCGCAAAAGCCATCGCTGCGAAAGTGTCTGTACCATTACCAACAGATGTTGTGGTTGCAGACAGCGCCGCAATTGATTTTTCAGACTTCTTGGGTTCATTGGCCAAAGCCGATGCTGTAGTGAAAAAGGTTGCTGATGTTGCGGATCAAGACATGATCTTAGACGTGGGTCCAGAAACAGCAGCAGCATTTGCAGAAATTCTCAAAGCTTCAAAAACCATTTTGTGGAATGGTCCAGTTGGCGTATTTGAAGTTGATCAGTTTGGTCGTGGTACAGAGACTTTATCTTTGGCGATTGCAGCATCTGCGGGTTTCTCGATTGCCGGTGGGGGTGATACTTTGGCTGCGATTGATAAATACCATGTCGCCGATCAAATTGGCTATATCTCAACTGGTGGTGGCGCATTCTTAGAATTCGTTGAGGGTAAAACCCTACCTGCAGTTGCGGTATTGCTCGAACGCGCGAAATAATCTGATCAAATGCCGATGATTGCCAAGGTGTCCTGTACGCCGTGGCGAAAAGGCGATAAAAAGGCTGACCAATGGTCAGCCTTTTTTGTTGCACGTCATAAAAATGTCATATCGCTGTCATATATTACTGTGACTTCAGTCACCGATTTTGGGATATGTAATGAAATTAAAAGTTTTACTGCTTGCAGCTGTTTTGGCCCCGTTCGCTTTGACTGCGTGCTCAAAACAAGACAACGCAACTGCGACTGACGCACAGTCTGCTTCTGATGTCAGCACATCAACAGCGGATCAAACTACGCCACAGCAGCAAGCGGCAATTGATGCAATTGATCAACCGATTCTGGATGAAAATAATACCGATGTTCCTGCAGAAAAAGCCAACGCTCCGGCAGAAGTGGCGACCCCTGCAGACGAAGCAGACACTACAGCGCACTAAACCTGAGCTTAAATGTTGTGATTTGTTAAAAGTCCCTGCAAATGCAGGGATTTTTTTTGAAATAAATAGATTTGTTGCTGTATTGCAGTAAATCACAGGGTAGAATATGGGGCATTACCTGGGAGGAAATTATGGCTCTTATTTCATTGCGCCAGCTCTTGGATCACGCCGGCGAATATAGCTATGGCGTGCCAGCATTTAACGTCAACA
>JASLJB010000209.1 GCA_030152605.1 Acinetobacter sp.
GGTTTATCCGCATATGCAGATTGCATTATTTGTGGGTCGCGAAAAATCGATCAAAGCAGTCGATGTCGCGCGTAACAGTGATAATCTGGTTTTTGTCGTTGCTCAAAAAGATTCACTTACTGAAGAAATCGACCACGACAATCTCTACCAATACGGAACCGTGGCCAAGATCGTGCAAGTCGTCAATCATGAAAATGACGAAAACTGCATTAAAGTGCTGATCGAAGGCTTATATCGCGCCAAGTTAGAAAAAATTATCGATGATCATGATTATTTAACTGCCGAACATTCGCTTGCTCCGATCACGATGTCGATTGACCAAGACACGCAAAGTACACGCCTCCAAGAATTACGTACGCTTTTCGCACAGTATGCAGAAGCCAAATTGCGTAATGCGCGCGAGTTAATTGCAGCAGCAAATAAAATTGAAGATATCTTGCAGTTGCTGTTCTTTGTCGCAACACGTGTACCTTTAAATATCGATGTTAAACAAAAATTCTTAGAACACAACGAATTCGAAGCACATCTGCAAGAGTTAATGACCTATTTGTTGCAACAATCCGAAGAGCAACAAATCGAGCAAACCTTGCATGACTCGGTAAAACGCCAGATGGAAAAAAACCAACGCGAATACTTTCTCAATGAAAAGATGAAAGTCATTCAGCGTGAGCTTTCTGACATGAATGGTGGTGCAGAGGATGATGTTGCTGAGATCGAAAAACGTCTCAGTGAAGCTGATCTACCTGAGCATGTACGCAAAAAAGCAGAAGTTGAATTCCGCAAATTAAAAGCCATGCAACCAGCATCAAGCGAAGCTGCTGTGGTCCGTAACTATCTCGAAGTCATTTTAGATACACCGTGGAATACTGCCAGCAAAGTCAGCATCAACTTGAGCAAAGCCCAAGATATCTTAGATGCAGATCATTACGGTCTCGATGAAGTCAAACAACGCATCGTCGAGTATCTTGCGGTGCAATCTCGAGTGAAAAAACTACGTGGTCCGATTTTATGTTTAGTCGGTCCGCCTGGGGTGGGTAAAACTTCGCTCGGTGAATCGATCGCCAAAGCAACTGGTCGTGAGTTTGTCCGTATGGCACTTGGTGGCGTACGTGATGAAGCTGAGATTCGTGGACACCGCCGCACCTATATTGGCGCGATGCCAGGCAAGATCGTGCAATCACTGACCAAAGTCGGGGTAAAAAACCCACTGTTCTTGCTCGACGAGATCGACAAGATGGCTCAAGACTATCGTGGTGATCCGGCCTCTGCCCTCCTCGAAGTACTTGATCCATCGCAAAACAGTAAGTTTAACGACCATTATCTCGATCTTGATCTCGACCTATCTGAAGTGATGTTTATCTGTACTGCGAACAGTATGAATATTCCAGAAGCCTTGCTCGATCGAATGGAAGTGATTCGTCTACCGGGTTATACCGAAGACGAGAAAGTAAATATTGCTGACCGTTATCTCGTGCCTAAAGCCATTAAAAACAATGGTCTGAAAGCCAAAGAACTCACGATTCATGAAGAAGCGATTCGCGATATTGTTCGTCGCTATACCCGTGAAGCTGGGGTGCGGAGCCTAGAACGTGAAGTGTCTAAGATCGCACGTAAAGTTGTCAAAGAAGCGGTCAGTAAGAAAGCTAAAAACTTACAGATCGATGTGAATGCTGAGAATCTTCCAGATTATCTCGGCGTGCATAAATTTGATTACGGCATCGCGGAAGAAGAAGCACAAGTCGGTCGGGTCAATGGCCTCGCTTGGACCTCTGTCGGCGGAGAGTTACTCACCATCGAAGTGGCAACCATGAAAGGTAAAGGTACTTTTGTGACCACGGGCTCCTTGGGCGATGTGATGCAAGAGTCGATTAAAGCGGCGATGACTGTTGTACGTACCCGTACAGACGAGTTGGGCATTGAACCTGAACGTTATGCACAAACTGACGTGCACGTGCATTTACCTGAAGGTGCGACACCGAAAGATGGACCATCAGCAGGTTTAGCACTCACAACGGCATTGGTCTCTGCATTTACAGGTATTCCAATTCGCCCAGATATCGCGATGACAGGTGAAACCAGTCTCAGTGGTCGTGCGATGCGCATCGGTGGTTTAAAAGAAAAACTGCTTGCTGCACATCGTGGTGGCATCAAGTTAGTGTTTATTCCACAAGAAAACGTGCGTGATCTGGCGGAGATTCCACAGAATGTCAAAGAAGGTCTTGAAATCAAAGCCGTAAAAAGCATTGATGAGGTCTTGGCTTTGGCGCTGACTGAACAACCAAAACCGTTGGTGAAAGCACCGATTGTGAAAGATGTCGGCAGTACCAAGGCGGCACGCCACTAAATTTAGTGGCCTTATCGCTCACGCTCCAGAGCCTGATCGATTAAACACTATTTAAAGAAAGAGAGCTACGGCTCTCTTTTTTGATAGCGCTTGCAAAATAATAATTCAGCCTCATAATGAATATGAGCCTATGAATTTAGCTCTCGATTTTTTAAGTGGTTTTCTGCTTCTCCAGACAGATCATCACTTTATCGCAGTCTTGAATACCTTTAAGACTGCGTTTTTTTGGCATAGCCGCCACGCATCACGATCTACTTCAAAACAGCTTAGATTTCAATGCTGCGCAATTTTACAGCATTCATGCGATTTAGCTTTGCCTATCTGCATGCTAAAAAATATTAAGCGTTTTTTAGCGTATTCATTCAAGCGTATACTACAACTTGTCTTAGGCCGAAGTTGTTCAAGCTATTATGAAAATCCGTATTTTAACCATTGGACAAAAAATGCCGAGTTGGGTACTGACTGGAGTTGAAGATTACCTAAAGCGCATTCAACCCTTTGTTCAAACCCAAATCATCGAATTGCCGATGGCAAAACGTGGCAAAAATGATTCTGAAGCGGATATTTTAAAGTATCGCCAAATCGAAGGTGATTCGATTTTAGCAGCGATGAAACACAACGAAGTCATGATTGCACTTGAAGTTGAAGGTCGCGAGCTCAGCACAGAAAAGCTCGCCAGCACCATGCAAGGTTGGATGCTCGAAGGCCAAGATATCGTCCTCGCCATCGGCGGCCCGGATGGACACAGTCAAGCGGTTCGCCAAGCCGCAGCTTGGCATTGGTCCTTATCTAAACTTACCCTGCCCCATCCTTTGGTTCGGGTGATGCTGATCGAGCAACTGTATCGCGCCATGAGCATCAACAACAACCATCCTTATCATCGAGCAGGATAAAACAGTTTAGGGTCTGTTGCAGTTTCGAAACAGTCCGTTGAGTGCTGCTTACTTTCCCCGTAACAGCATCCGTCGCACAATACAGCAGTCGAACAGATCAAATGAGAAGTGAAGTCAAGTGATGCAACTACAAACACTACCGGGATTATTTATTTCCCATGGCTCGCCGATGCTGGCGCTGAATCCGGAACAAGTTGGTCCGGCACTGACCCGTCTCAGCCTCAATCTTCCGACACCCAAAGCCATCATCATCATGTCGGCACACTGGGAAAGTGATGCACTTGAGGTCAGTACTGCAATTCGTCCTGAGACTTGGCATGACTTTCGCGGCTTCCCCGAAGCGTTATATCAAATTCGCTATCCTGCGCCCGGACAACCTGAGCTGGCCGAACAGATTTTGCAGTTGTTTGCCGATGCGCACATGAATGCACATGCCAACAGCACCCGCCCGCGCGATCACGGCGTATGGATGCCGTTATTGCATATGTATCCAGACGCGGACATTCCAGTCATTGAAATTTCACTGCCCAAACACATGTCTGCGCAAGAGATTTATAAAATTGGCGCAACAGTCGCTGTGTTACGCCAACAGCAAGTCTTGATCATCGGCTCAGGGAGTATTACCCATAACTTACGCGAACTGTCTTGGGATGCACCAGAGGCGGCGGTACCTGAGTGGGCATCTGGCTTTCGCAACCATGTGGTACAAAAACTCAGCCACCAACAACACTATGATGACGTTTTAAATTGGCCAACACTGCCCTACGTGCAACGCAATCATCCAAGTATCGAACATTTGGCACCTTTATTCTTCGCGATGGGGACTGGATTGCGATTCAGTCTCGTGCACAGTAGTTTTTCGATGGGAGCACTAGGTATGGATATTTATCGCTTCGATTAGCACAGCAAAACCATACCGCCCATGTCAGCGCTGCTCAGCTTGTCATTGCGCATGGGCGAAACCATCCTCTGCATGGGCTGACTCAAGTGATCACAATTCATTCTTTTTGTTTCAAAATGGATACACTTTGAAAACCAAACTATAGCTAAGCCGTTGTCATTTTTGAATTTTAATGGTTTATGCTATACAAAATTTACAAAGTGTATCAATTGAAATGAAACTAAAATTTTTAGCGATTGCCCTGCTTCCTTTTGCATTAGCAGCGTGTCAATCCAACGATATTCAGCAAGTGAAGGATGTTGCAGTGAATATACTTCAGCAGCAAAACCATCAGCAAACATTGGTTGATTACCAATGGAGCTATCAACCTAGCGATACAAAAAAACCGATTGTGCTTAGTTTCTCTAAGCAAGATCAACGCTTAAGTATCGCAACCGGTTGTAATAACCAAGGCGGTACTTGGCAGATCGAAAACGGTCAGATCGTCACAGGGAATTTAGCATCTACCATGATGGCCTGTGAGCCTGCCCTCATGCAGCAAGAGCAAATGGTTGGCAAGATCTTTAACAATGCCAAAGTTCCTTTTAGCATTCATCGCCCACAACCCGATCAAGTTCAACTGATCCTGACCACTGCACAAGGTGAAAAACTGGTCTTTGATGGTGCGATGACCGCTGAAGCGCAATACCAATCTCAAGCTGAAACGATTTTCTTGGAAATCTCGCCAGAAACCAAACAATGTACTGGTGTAGCACCGCAGACTTGTCTACAAGTACGTGAAGTTAAATATGATGACAAGGGAATTAAGAGCCAAGTCGATAAAGACTGGACTTATTTCTATGATGGGATTAAAGGCTTTACCCATCAACCTGATGAGAAACAAATTGTTCGCATCAAACGCTACGAAATTAAAAACCCAGCAGCGGATCAATCAAAATACGCTTATGTCCAAGATATGATCGTTGAACGTGAGCAAGTTAAAACCGCAAGCAGCAAATAATCTTTTCTGATGCGTAAGCCATAAAAAACCGATGCATGCATCGGTTTTTTTATAAATATCTTTTAGATACCAGACTTAGAACACACCCTGTGCGATCATTGCGTCAGCAACTTTAACGAAACCAGCAATATTGGCGCCGTCGACATAGTTGATTGTGCCGTCTGCTTGGGTACCGAATTTGACACAGTTACGATGAATCTCTTTCATGATCGCATGTAAGCGCTCATCAACCTCTTCAAAGGTCCAACCCAAACGGATTGAATTTTGCGACATTTCAAGTCCAGAGGTTGCAACACCACCCGCATTGGATGCTTTGCCTGGTGCATACAAGATTTTCGCTTCAACAAATTTCTCAACCGCACCCAATGTCGAAGGCATGTTGGCACCTTCAGCCACACAGATCACACCATTGGCCAACAGCTTTTCAGCATCATCCGCATCTAACTCATTTTGTGTCGCGCAAGGTAAGGCGATATCACATTTGAGGCCCCATGGACGTTGACCTTCTAAGTATTCAAAGCCATGTTTAGACGCAAACTCTGACATACGACCACGTTTTACATTTTTCAGTTCCATCACTTCGAACAATAACTCGTCGGTGAGGCCATCTTTAAAGTAAACAGTACCGTTCGAGTCAGACATTGAAACGACTTTCGCACCTAAGAATAATGCTTTTTGCGCAGCAAACTGAGCAACATTACCCGAACCTGAAATCGCAACCACTTTATCTTGGAAGCTTTCACCACGGGTTTTCAGCATCTCTTCAGCAAAGTAAACCGTACCAAAACCTGTTGCTTCAGGACGTGCCAATGAGCCACCAAATGCCATACCTTTACCGGTAAAGACGCAAGAGGTGTCATTGCTCAACTTCTTCATCATACCGGCCATGTAGCCGACCTCACGCCCACCTACACCGATATCTCCCGCAGGGATGTCGGTGTTTGAACCAAGGTGACGATAGAGTTCCACCATCAAGGCTTGGCAAAAACGCATGATCTCGCCTTCTGATTTACCTTTCGGGTTAAAATCAGAACCGCCTTTACCCCCACCCATCGGCAATGTGGTCAGTGCATTTTTAAAGGTTTGTTCAAAACCTAAAAACTTCAAAATCGACAGATTCACTGAAGGATGAAAACGCATGCCGCCTTTAAATGGGCCAATGGCAGAGTTGTATTGAATACGAAAAGCTCGGTTGACTTGGGTTTCACCCTGATCGTTTAACCATGAGACTCGAAATTGAATCGCGCGTTCAGGTTCAACCAGACGTTCAAGCAATCCATAATCTGCATATTGTGGATTTTTCTCAATAAATGGCCACAAACTGGTCATTACTTCTTCAACCGCTTGCAAAAACTCAGGTTGATTTGGATCTCTTGCTTTTACGTAATTTAAAAAGTCATTCAAGCTAGTATATTTCAACGCACTATCCTCAGCAGAAGGTGACACAAAATCGGTCATGTAACACAAAAAA
>JASLJB010000268.1 GCA_030152605.1 Acinetobacter sp.
GTCTGAAAATAGAATTGCGGCATCAAGCTCATAACGGCGCAAAGGCTGTAAAGTCACTTCACAAGCAAATTCTGTATTTTTACAAAGAGAAAGAAAATCACCTGCTTTCGCACGTGTTTCACGATATTCTGGTAAATAACGTCCAGCCTGACGCATCATCCAAACTGGAGTCGTATCTACAGGTTCACGCAATAAGGCACGTAGAAAACGATCATTTTTTAAGGTCGTCATTTACTTTCCCAATCTCAAATTAAAATCCGATTCATCATAACAAAAAGCAACGCAATATAATAATATCTCGCGCTAGAACGACGGCTTAAATACTAATTTAAAAAAGATTGAATGAAACAAATCATTTACTGCATCGGTACATAAATTCTGTAATACTTATCGCGTTTTTTATATTCCTATATGAATAATTGTTAAGGTTGAATTTCATGTTCGTACGCTCAATCCTTGCTTTGAGTTTAAGCTGCATCTTCACGGGTAGTCTCTATGCTGCACCCCAATCCGCAGGTCAAACTCCTGCTTCTGCAAGCATGGCGTCTGCCGGCACAGTTGAAGATCCAATTGATCCTTTAGCACTCGATGCTCAGGATGCTACCTCACATTCAGCAACAGCACCTATTAGTCAGCAAGAACAAAAAGATTTGAATCAAGCTGCAACGACGCTACAAAACTTAGAAAATTCTGAAGACCAAAGCGCTGAGATCGGTCAAGCACCCGGCACAACCGCAGTCAAGCCCAAAACGGGCACGGCGGTCAAAGCCGCTTGGACCCTAGACGGCATGAACAACGCCGAATGGTATGAAGATATCGGTAAAGGTCAGTTCCCGGTTTATGCACGTGCGCACGTCATGTTGAATAATGCACATGCTTCACCAGGTGCAATTGATGGCTCAAGTGGTAAAAATACCCTAAAAGCCATCGCATCGTTCCAGCAAATGCAAGGCCTAAAAGCCACTGGCGTACTCAACAAAGAAACTTGGGATCGCTTGGTCGAAACACAGGGCAACAAACCGGCCTTTGTGGAATACACCATTACCGAAGCCGATCTTAAAGGTCCCTATGCGGCATCGATTCCACGTGATTATGCTGAACAAGCCAAAATGAAAGGCCTGTACTACACCCGCGTTTCAGAAATGTTGGGTGAAAAATTCCACATGGATGAAGCCTTCTTGAAAAAGATCAACCCGAATGCCAGCTTTAAAAAAGCCGGTGAACGGATTGTGGTGACCAATATTCGCAATGACTTGCCTGAAAACATTCACCTGATCGTGGCCCATAAAGGTGCGCGTCAGTTGTATTTGTTTAACAGTCAAAACCAAATGGTCGGTTCTTTCCCAGCCACCATCGGTAGCACGGATACACCATCACCGACCGGGACATATAAAGTAACTGGCGTTGCACCGAATCCGTGGTATGGCTATTCACCAAGTAACTTTGTACAAGGCAATAACCGTAAAGCCCTGTCTTTACCGCCGGGTCCAAATGGTCCAGTGGGGAATATCTGGATTGGGTTGAGCAAGAAATCTTTTGGTATTCACGGTACGCCGAATCCATCTTTGATTTCGAAAACAGCCTCTCACGGTTGTATCCGCCTCACCAACTGGGATGCCAATGATTTGGGTCGTAAAGTCAAAGCTGGCGTTACCGTCAAGTTCTTAGAATAATCGTTCTCGGCAGCGCACAGCTTCGGCTGCTTAGATCAAAGCGTGCATAAAAGCACGTATAAAAAACCTACATCGATATCGATGTAGGTTTTTTTTGCCACCAGATCAACAGACACAGACACAGACACAGACACAGACACAGACACAGAGACTAGAGCACCTCAAATTCAATCCGGCGATTTTTCTTACGCCCTTCGGCGGTGTTGTTATCTGCTACCGGTCGATCTGCGCCTAAACCCGCTAGACTCAGCCGGGTTGCCGCGATGCCTTTGCTGACCAGATAAGCCTTCACCGCTTGGGCACGACTTTGACTGAGTTGGATATTTTTTTGTGGCTGCCCGACGTTGTCGGTATGTCCTATGATCTTGATATTTTTATGTTGTAGTTTATTCAAGGCCAGTACCATCTCATCCAAGATCTGACTGCCGGTGCCGGTCAATACCGCACTGCCAGACTCAAACTCAACGATGCGATTTTTTAAGGTATTGTCCAAGAGTTGCTGCTCCGCCTGATGCGCAGAGAGCTGTGCATTGAGTCGATATGGCGGCTGCACCAAGGATTGGTACACTGCAGTCAGGGCTTGAATCCGGGTCGGATCAGTGACTTTGCCACGCAATTGTACCGCCGTGCCATTCACCGAAAATTGTCCCTGCGCGATCTGTTTTAGATCGGGGGTCAGCATTTGACTGACCGCATCCTGCCAACCTTGTGGCGCAGTCACTGCACCGACTTGGATCTTGTCCACGATGTCTTGTGCCGGATACACGGTCGCCAGTTTAGTGAGTAAAGCTTGCTTGCTGGCTTGGTCTGGCACCACACCTTCGATCACGATCGGCGCGGCGCTGGCTAAAGCACTGCAGCCCAACAACAGCACACTCAGCACATCAACCAGCCAAGGCCTCGATCCATCCTGATCTGGCGACACGGCGGACTTGGCGCAGTCATGCTGATGCTGGTGATGAATCTGTATTTTTTTCATCTGAATTCTTCTATTTATGGGGTTGATGATGGTGGGGTTGCTGTTGTCGTGGCGGCACTGCTGCTCGGCGTCGCGGGTGCGGCTTGCGCTGCCACCACACGCACACTGCTGTTATTACTGGTAATCCGATCCACCAGCTTCAATCCAGCATAACCACGATTGCCCCCGACTCGGCCCTGCTGATCATTGCTGGCATTGCTAATCAAACGGAAATGCGTTTTCACAAACAGTTTCGGGTCTGTGCTACTGAGCCAGGTCATTTCTGTTAGCCCATTCACCGGCTTGCGTTGTGCGCTGTCGATCAGGCGGTTAATGCCATATTCACCTGGCGCCTCGAATATGGTATGGGTTTTGCCTTCCACATCGATCGCGGTAATTCGAGCACCCGGAATCGCGTTGGGATTCGGCCAAATAAAGCTGACCCACTGCTGTACCCCGTGTTCAAACAACAAGCGTTGCCCATCAATATCAATGCTATAAGACACCAGATGCGGATTGGGCAAAGGATAAAACTGAAAATTCGACTGGCTACCGGATCGGGCTGCGCTCTGACCTTGCTCAGTGCTGGCAATACCATTGGCCGGTGCGACATAGGCTTTGAAATCCCCCAAGAATTGCGGATTTAAACTCAGCCCCAAATCTTTCCAAGTTTTCGAAGTCAGTGTGTCACCGCGGCGAATCAGCATCGGATCTAAATGTTGTTTGACGAACTGTGCGACTGCGCCATGATCACCCAGAATTTGTGCAATTTCAGCACTGGTGGCCTGTATCGTGGCCGTCGATTTAAACGGATATTTTTGACTTAAGTTGTTTTGAAAGGGTTGATAGACCTGTATGCCCCAAAGTTTGTTCAGTTCCTCTTGAGCCGGTTGCAATACCACATCAAAGGCTTGGGTCAGTGGTCGCATCAATAATTTTTGCATCAATTGTTGATCACGTTCGGGCACACCACGCATAAGTTTTTCATCCACGATCCTTTGCGTGGCATTGAAAACTGATTTTTGCTCATTTAAGGTACTTTTCACCACCGCAACAGCACTGGGTCCAATATCCCCGGCGCTACTTAAATCATTCAATTGGCGACGGACTTTGGAGAGGCTGTCGAGATATTCATCTAAGAGCGATTTATTTTGTTGATCATCGCGCTTGCGCACCAATTGATAAAACGGATCAAAGGCTTGTGCGATCGGGCCTTGGGCTGAAGCCTGCACTGCCGCAGAGGGCTGATCTGGATTTTGTCTTAAAATCTTACGTTTAAACCAAGCCACAAATCCTGTTTGTGGCGCTGCCAGTTCTGCTTGCACCACCGGATTATCCCAACTGGTTTCTGTGGCGACGCGCTGCATCAGGACACGAATCTGGGAATCTTCCGCCTCGCCCAAGCGGTCCATGATTTTGACTTCGGCTTGAAAGTTTTGTGCCTTGGCATAGTGCACGGCGTTGAGGAACTTGCGCCACTCAGCGATATATTCTTGCTTATACAGCTGGGTCAGTTGTTGACGAATCTGCTCTGGACTGCCGCTAAAGCTGAGATCATCGGATTGAGTGCTATTTAATACCCAGTCTTTACTGTCGGTTGGACGATTCACCGCATCCTCAATCGCCTTCGCCACATATTCATCCCATGCTTTTTGGGTAAATACCCCCGGCAGTGCATAGCCACCGAGGATCATTTGGCCTGCTTGCTGCTCCGCGCCCTGCTCACTCAAGATTTGTTTCACGGTCAATGCCGGATAACGCACGGCAGCACGCATTTTAATTTCATTATAGACGCGGTCACGGGCCGGCAGACCGCGCATCAGCGTAGTCAGTACTTGTCTAGATTGATCGACCAGTTCTGCATCTGCTTGTAGTTTTGGAAATTCAGGGTCTTGGCTCAGTGTCATGGCATAAGTTAAAATTTGCTCTGACTTTTGAATCAGATCCGCATTGCCAGACTGTGCTTGAGCAGACTGCAATGAGATGCGCCAAAAACGCGTCACTTGATCGCCCAAATGCCCGGCCTCTCGATACTGCGGATTGCTCAACATCAAATAGGCTTTAAGCGCATTGTAGGCATCTTGTGGATTTTGCGCTGACGGTGTGCCATCCACACGTTGCTGTGGTTGCTGCATGGTTGTAGATGATGAGAGCACTTGGGGCTGTGCTGGGTTTTGCGCTTGAGTTTGGCTTTGGCTTTGAGTTTGCGCTTGAGTTTGGTTTTGCGCTTGTGTTTGTGTTTGTGTTTGTGTTTGTGTTTGTGTTTGTGTTTGTCTTTGACCAAGCTGATCCGGATGCGTATTCACAGTCTGCAAATAGGCCGCCATATTTTGTTGCGTCGGGATCAAAAGCACCTGTTTCAAACCATTCAAATATTCAGTTTTCAGATGTTCCCTTAAGGCCTGACCCTGATACAGCCCAAAGGAATAACGCAAAGGTCGATCTTGATCAAAGGCATCGAGTTGTTGTAAACGCTGCTGCAAGATATACAAGCTGTTCAACTGGGTGGCTAAGTCTTGACCCGCACCGGTTTGCAGTTGCTGGACTTTGTTCAAGTCCCCCTGTACGTCGCTGACCAACTGTAGATTATTGCGATATGACCAAATCCACAGGGCCAAGCACAGACCGACCACAGCGAGTGCACAAATAAATCCGAGGTAGCGCTGACGTTTTTTGTCTGGATTAATATGTTGTTGCACCAAAAAACGATCTTTTAAGATCACTTGAGAAAAAAGATCTTTTAAGAAATAACCACGCTGTGCGCTCGTCTGTTGTTCATCAAGCGCTACACGCTGTGCAGGTTGAGCCAAATGAAAGGCGTGCGCAATTTGCGCGCTCATCGGACTTTCAACCTGCCCCGTTTGTAGCGCACTACTCAGATAAAAACCACGAAATAAAGGCTGTGACTGATAAGGGTTTTCTTCAAACAAGGCGCTAATAAAGCGCTTAAAAATCGGTTTCAGACTTTTAAACTCAAGCGGAAATGTCATGATCCCCGCAGAGATATTTTGCGCATGACGTCGACTCAAATGCGTGGTACTGACACTTTTTAGCCCCTCATACAGAACATTAAAATGTTGTTCAAACAAACTCGCGGCCGACTGGGCTTGCTGAGCCTCATAGGCAAAGGTCGCCCCCCAGGTTTGTGCAAACTCTTCCCCTGCATAGCATTCAAAAAAGCCCTCAAAGCCAGCCACCAAATCCATTTTACTAAACACCACATACACCGGTGCATGCACTTCAAGCTGCTCGGTGATTTCTTGCAAGCGCGAACGTAAACTTTTGGCCAAGGTCAGGGTTTTTTCGGGGCTTTGGCTGATCAACTCGGCACAGCTCACCATCACGATCAAGCCATTAATCGGTGCTCTGCTGCGATTTTTCTTTAACAACTCCAGCAAACCCAACCATTCTTGCTGATCTTCAGGCTGAACACTATAACGACCTGCGGTATCGAGCAACACACCTTCGGTTGAAAAAAACCAGTCACAATGCCGCGTGCCAGTTAAGCCCGCGGCCAGCATTTTCTGGTGATGATCTTCAAACGGAAATTGCAAGCCTGAGTGCCGAATTGCGGTGCTTTTTCCAGCTGCGGGATGCCCAATCAACATATACCACGGCAGTTCATACAAGGCGGCATTGCCTTTTTGATCGCCGAGTTTGGATTTGCGGATCAGCTGTACCGAGGCCTTAATTTGCTGTTGAATCTGTTGCAGTTCTTGTTTCAGTTGCGCATTGAGATGTTTTGCTGACGGCGCGCTGTCAGCCTGCGCAGCATCCTGTTGATCCAGATTTTGCGTTATATCGGCATCGTCTTGTTGTTGATCTGCCTGTTTGCGTGCACGGCGCTGACTGATCCAATAATAAATCCCATAGACCAACAGACCGATCAAATACAGTGCCAGCAATGGCCAAAATAGCATCGCGGGCATGTAGCGATAGGATGACAACAATGCCGCCAAAAGCGAAAGCGCAATGATGGCTTTGGGGTTGCTGACGTATTGCCAAAGGTAGCCTAAAATCGTATACATTTTATTCTCATTCTACTAAAGCGTTAAGTTTGCTTTTTATCTGCTTGGGGATGCGCGCTGGGTGGCGAACTAAACACCGCATGCTGTGGATGTTGGCTGCTGTGCACCATCGCGTAAATCTCTGCATCAAACTGCAGTGCCAACATAAATCCAAACAGCATCGCCAAATCATCACTGTCGCCCAAACTGTCCACGGCAAACAGCATGTGTTGCATCTCGATTGAGGTCTGGGCAAATTGAAGTTGTTGTTTTTTGAGTAACGCGCGATCTCGGCTGGGGTTTAGTAGCATCACAAAGCGCTGCTCATGCTGGATTTGTGCCGCGAACAGCGCTTGATGTGGCGCTTCAAGTTGTTCTAAGCTTTGCGGGTTTGCACTTAAACTCAGCCGAAGTTGCTCTAAACTGGTGCCAATATCGCGTTGTTGCTGACTGAGATGCAGCACACGTTGTGGTTCAAGCGCCTCAATCTGGAGCTCAGCGCTGGCAATACAACAGCTACTGCCAAATTCACTGGCGACATAGTCGCGCGCATGGTGACTTTTCTCATCGACCCGCGCCTGATCAATCTCAGAATCCAGCACCAGTAACAGCGACACCTGCTGGTGTTGTTGCGCAATCTGCTCAAGACAGGCAAGCCAGTCGGTATAGCCTGTTGCCTTGGCAAGATAATGATATTGAAATTGAACCTGTTGCTCGGCGATGCCCAATTGCTGTAAAAAATGCTGTATATAGACCGTGCTGTTGTGCTCATCCCAACGCGCTAAAAAATATTCCGCCAGGACCACAATCACATTGAGCTGATCTAAGCGCGCCAGTACTTGGCTGCTGTGCGTGGCTGATTGCTGTTCATACGCCTCAATGATCTCCTCATGCTCAGGATGATGCCAAGCCGGATGTAAACGATATTCTTGCGCCACCGGCATCTGATAGAACATCGCCGAGCGCTGTAGATGCGCTGCAATCTGTTGCAAGCTGGGCAAATGTTGTTCGAGCTGCTGTTGTAACAAGGCCAAGATACGTTGCTCGGATGCCCGCAAATCGACATCAACATCAACCACATCAATATCCTGAGCATTTGAGTCAATGACGTCTGGACGCAACGCAGCAATGTCCCCCGTTTCAAATCCGTCTAAGGCCAGATCGGTAATCCGATAAGACAGCATGGGATTGCCTTGCAGATTGCAGAGTTCTGGATCGAGTTCTGGGCTGTTGCTGTCTTGGATCGCCTGCAACAGTGTCTGGTTTTCACCCAGTGCTGACTGTACTGCTGCTGAATACACATTCAGTCGATGCCATGTCATCTGATGCGCTGCATCCTGTGCCGGCACTTGGGGGTCTGCTGTCGTAGTGGCCTGCGGCATTTCTGCAGCTTGACGTTTTTGCCACCATTTCCACAGCAGCAACGGACTACAGATCAACACGCTCAATGCCACAGGCAGTACCGCAAAGTACAGCCACAACTCTGAGGCCTGCGGTGCATAATGATCATCGCGCCAATACATAATCATGATCACCGCTGTGCAGGAAAAGACACCCAGCCACAACATCAATAGCCCTCTGATCATCGGTGCACCCCCATCAAGGTGTAGCAGGTTTCTCTATTCTGCTGTCGCTGCCGAGGCATCAAAAACGCAGCCTCAGCCAAACCGACACTCGGCTGACGACTCAGACATAGCGCTTGGATGGCTTCTTTGGCCAAGACCAAACGCAGATCCACGATGAGGGTCGGACTACACCAGGTGCTGAGGATGCGTTTTAATTTTTGGCTCTGCGGGCGATTGGGTAAAAAAGTCTGATATTCAGCCAGCGTTAAAGGTCCGATTTCAATTTCAATCTTTGAATCCGCTTGGCGGATGCGCCCACCACAAAAACTATTTACCCCGAGTCGCGTCTGTCCCTGAGCGCCCAAAATGGTTTTTTGTTGCTGGCTTAATTCAAACTGCTCAAAGATATATTCATTGACCTGCACCGGCTGTTTAAATACACAGCTCAAGATGGTTTTAATGGCATAGCGGCTGTTGTTTTGCCCCTGCATCAGACCGGAAAACTCAGCGAAATAATCATCCAATGGCAGTTGTTGATGTTGATGGCTGATATAGCCATTTAATGCATGCAGGATATTCAGATAATGGTTGTCCTGCTCGACCTCATAACGCAGTGGCAGATGATAACTGATGCTGGCATCAATATATTGCGCGATGAGTTTATGATTAAACAAAGCCAAAAACTGCTCGATCTGTTGGCGTTGTTTACGCGGTGCATGTTTGACTTTGTGGCTATAACTATAGGGCAATGCACCCTGTATGCCAGTCAGTCCCACGATTAAATTGGTGAAATGCACCCGTTGATCTTGTAGCGTCAGCGCTTCGATTTCAGTTTCAGGAAAGCGCAGACTGAGTGAACTTTGAAAACGAAAATCATCCGCCCAATATTGATGTTGCTGCACATAGGGCACATGCCGCAGTAAGCGTGTGGCCTGGATCATTTCAAATCTAGCCGGATGTTGAAACACTGCCTCAGTTATAGAAGCGTTTTGCCACCAACGTTCTGAACGCATCGGTATAACTCCTGTAGGCTGACTGAATCCATGATCAATACATCGACAAAGCTATTGATATGCACTTTGAGATTAAATAAATGACTCAACAATTGGCTGAATAAATACAGACTGTGACCACGAAATACCTGTGCATCGATATGCAGTTTGACCCGCAGTCCGCGCACACAGATCGGAAAAGGTTTGGCATCTAAAAGTTTATGGGTGAGATCAAATTCAACCGACTTAATCGCATCGATGATGCGTTGATTTTCTTTGGACTTGGGCAGGTTATATAAAGCCAACAGCTCTTTGACATGACTGAGTGCATCACCTTTCATCAATGACAAGGTATTCAATGACAGATGCGAGATAATGCGCCATTGTTCCTGTTTATTCTGATCGAAGACATAACTGGCTGTGGGACGTTTTAATATCAGCGCACGGCGCGCCATATTGCGGTCATTGAGATTTAAAATGTGATTGGACTGTTTTAAGGCCTCATGTGGTAAATCACGATTTGAACAAAGTAAACGGATGCTGACAAAGTCGGCTTGATAGCGATAGGGTTTGAGGTCTTTTGAAATAATCGAATAACGTGTTGCCATACTGCGATGTTGCTGTTGGGTGCTATTCAAGGCATAGAAAAACTTAATCTCCTCCCCGTGGTAATGACTCATGGCAAAAAAAGGATAGATCGAATAGCGCACTTGTTCTTGATTGGTTTTCTCACGCACCAATTGCATGTCCAATACCGTATAGACCTGATAAAACTCGGGATGATGTGCATCCGTGACCAAGGGATATTCAAGCTGTCGATGATTGATCTTCTGCGGTTCAGCATGCTTTTCAAACAAATTCACCGCCGGTGAAGTAAACAGCTTGAAGTTGGCGATATTCAATTCAGCATAATTTCGAATCAAAGCCTGATCATTGAGATTTAGCTTGAGATGAATCTGAATCTCAAAATACTGCACTGCCGAATTGAGCTGTTGGATCACCGCCAGATCGAGATTTAAATAATTAAAGCGCTCTGGAAAACAAAAATATTCCAACAACAGCCGATAGGCATGATGGGTATGTTGATCGATCGGCAAGACACAATCCGCTTCTTGAAACCCCATGACATCAAACGGATTGTCGATCTCGATCTGTTGCGATGCTGCGCTTAAACTAAAACGCGTCTCGGCTTTAAAGATGCTGTCCAACAGCTGTAAGGGGAAATTTGAAATCGCATCCAAATAAATCGGCAGTTTTTCTTGGCTCAACAGCGCATGTGCTTGGTCCGCGATTTCAAAGCCCATGCTGAGCGTGGCATTTTGATGAAGATGAATATGGCTGCTCGGGTTGGCTTTAAAACTCAAATGCTTGAGTTGAATCGGCAGCAAACGCACTTCGGCACTATTGCGAAACTCACATTGCACGCCTTTGATACTTTTGGACTTCAAGGCACTGTGCTTGGCTATGGTTTGTACGCTGTGCTGTGGCTGTTGTTTTTGCAGCTGTAATGGTTTACGACTGTCGTCAAAACTCAGCACGGTGCAAGATGGAAAGTGCTTGAGATACTGCGGAAACATCACCTCAAATAAGGCATGGGTAAATATGTCGTAACTGTCGACCAGTTTTTTATCGACCCGGGCTGCGATCAAGGCAAAGGCTTGGATCAGCCGTTCAATATGCGGATCATCAATCTGCTCTTGGTTTAAAGCCAAACGCTGCGCGATCTTGGGGTATTTTTGTGCAAACTCACGCGATTGCTGGGCAAATTCTTGCAGTTGTTTTTCGTAAAATGGTAATAGTTCTTCGATCACGTGAACCCCCTAAGTGCGTGCTGAAATCACGTATTGTTGGGTGGTGGGTTTTAATAAAGCATCAAATACAATCGGCTCATACACCGGATGAATATTTAAATAGGCTTGAATCGACAAACACAGTGCGCCCATGTTGTGACCATCATGCAGCATATGCACCTGAACTTGTCTCAGCCGCGGCTCATGTGCGCTGATCGACTGCTCGATAGACTGGCAAATTTTGTCGCGATCTAAGGGATTGGCGGTCGACAATCCCACAAAGTCGATGATGCCAAACTGTAAGATGGATTTTTTCGCATATGGAAAATCATCGATCAGGTGATCGAGCTTTCCCATTCGACTGTTGAGTAAGTCTTCTAAGTCATTGGCAACCGCTTCTCGCAGTGCCTGTATGGAAAGCCCCTTGCCCAGATCATCCTCTGACATTAAACGGTCAAATAGGGTGGTTTTAAATCCATAGTGATATCGTTGTTCTACGCCCATTGTGGTCCATGCTGATTTAAAGTTTATTTATTTAATTTTCTAAATATTTTTTCTTTGAGTGCTGCGGATAGAGAACACGCTCGGTATTCTCTATCCCTGTTCTCTCTGCTATCCCTGCTCTCTAGCCCAGCGCGATGATCTGGTCAAGCGTTACAGCCACCACTACAGTGACAGCTCAAGCAGTGTCAACTATGCTGCATAAGATGCGGTGTTATTTGAAAGCGACCATTTTTTGGTGACTGCACCTTTGGCAGTTCCATTGATGTCTTGTTGGTTATAGGTCCATTCCACTGCGGCGTATTTCAAACTAAAAGATTCTTTGGGAATACCTTCATCCCCGACACTCGGCGTCACACTCGAGACCAAGACATGTTTGAGTTTGACTTGTAAGTATTTGATCCGCTTATCACCGTTAGCACGATAGAAATCAATCTGAACCTCATCAAAGGTATAACCGGCAGAACATGCCTCCCAAAGCTTTGGACTGGTCGCATCCAAGTCTTTGACAAAGATCATGTCTGAATGCTCGACCCGTTCAGCAGTATGGCCACCGACACTGGATGAAGTCGCAGACTTGGGTTGGCGAATGTTGTGCGCCCAGGAATTGACCTCCAACCAATCTTTATGCTCAGCATCACGCGACTCACCATCGACTTTATATTTTCCTAAAAATTGTACGTATATATCTTTCATAGCAAATATCCACTGTTGTTAAATTTATAATTGACGCTAGAGTTGCGATTTAAGCCAAGGACTGAGGTAACTCAGTGACCAGTCGTAACGACACGGACAACTCATCTAGCTGGAAATGTGGTCTTAAAAAAACCACGGACTTGTAGTGACCTGGCGCAGCAGGGTTTTCTACAACTTTGACCGTTGCTTCACGCAGCGGATATTGCGCTTTGGCTTCCTGAGATGCGCCATCATCGAGTAGCACATATTGGGACAACCATTTATTTAAAAAAGCTTCCACATTGCCCGCAGAAGCAAAGCTACCCACCTTATCGCGCATCATGGCTTTGAGATAATGCGCGATACGTGACACGGCCATGATGTATTGGATTTGACTCGACAACGCCGAATTGGCATTGGCACTATCGGTGGTATATTTTTTCGGTTTCTGGGTGGATTGGGCTGCAAAAAAGGCCGCATAATCGGTGTTTTTGCAGTGCACCAACGGTATAAAGCCCAGATCACTGAGTTCTTTTTCACGGCGGTCGGTGATCGCGATTTCAGTCGGACATTTAAATGACACTTCACCGTCACTGGTTTTAAAAGTATGCACCGGCAGGCCTTCGACCAAGCCACCGCCTTCCACACCACGAATCGCCGCACACCAACCATAGAGATCAAAGGCATTGGTCAATCGGGTACTCAAGGCATAGGCCGAGTTCATCCACAGATATTCATTGTGATCTTCACCGGAGACCGCCTCCACAAAGTGAAAGCCTTCGGTGCTCATACCCTCTTTGGGGTGATAAGGCAATCGTCCCAGCACCCGTGGCATGGTCAAAGCCACATAGCGGGCATCATCACTGTCGCGAAAGGAACGCCACTGGACGTATTCTGCGGTTTCAAATATTTTCGATACATCCCGCGGGCGATCAATATCGGTAAAGGACTCTAGTCCGAGTAGATCTGAACTGGCTGCTGAGATAAACGGCGCATGTGCAGCGGCCGCCACGTGCGAAATTTGTTCCAAGATATACAGATCGGATGGGGTGCGATCAAACTCAAAATCCCCCACCAATGCAGCATACGGTGCACCGCCAAAGGAGCCGTATTCTTCCTCATAGATTTTTTTAAATAAGGCACTTTGATCAAAATCCGTCGCACTCTGAAAGTCTTTAATCAGCTCTTTTTTGGTGGTGTTGAGCATGGTGATTTTAATCAGCGGATTGGATGGCGTTTCTTGACAGAAATAATATAAACCCCGCCAAGTCGACTCAATTTTTTGAAATTCTGGACTATGCATGATCTGACTGAGTTGGGTCGAGATCAGCGCATCGATCTCTGCAATACGTTTGTCCAGAGATAAGGTCATGTTATCGGAGACCAATATGGTTCCAGCCATCACTTCCTTGGCCAATGCTCCGATCAAGCGCTTGGCACGATCATGTTCTTCATGACTGCGTGCAATCCGACTGCGTTCAACGATGTCATCCAACAAACTCGGCGGGTTGTCCCGTGTGCTGTGTGACACAGCATCTGGGGTAGATGCTGAGGCTGCCTGTAAATTACTCATCACTCGCTCCTTGATCTTGACCCTCTGCCTCGACGCTGAGCTTACGCACTTGATCAGTATTGTTCAGCACCTGTTCAAGCAGGTCTTCAAGTCGCTCATTGTTGGAGATCTTGTTACGTAAATCAGTGAGTTGCTCTCGTGCTTGCAGCAGTTGTCGCAGTGGATCAACTTGTTGCACCACCTGTTCCGGTCGAAAGTCATCCATGCGCATAAACGTCAGATCGATGCCCATGCTACCGCCCTCATCAGTCAGGGTATTTTCAACCCGAAAGGCAGCACGCGGTGCCAAAGAACTCATGACGTCATCGATATTTTCTAGATCCACATTGATAAATTTTTTGTCTTTTAATTTTGCTTTCTCCAAGCTCGAGGCGGCAGAAAAATCGCCCATCACGCCGACCACAAAAGGTAATTCTTTGACTTCAGTCGCATCACCGACTTCAACGTCGTAGGTCAGTTGCACACGTGGAGGACGAACCCGTTGTAATTTTTTTTGTACACTTTCTCGTTTTGCCATTTTTTTTCCTTATTGATGCAAAAGGCTTTAGTTATTCAACCGCTTACAAAGAATCAAACGGATTTTTTGCAGCTGGGGCTGCTTTGGGTGTGGCGTTGCTTTTCGGCGCAGGTTTAGCGACGCTTTTGGCGACTGGTTTTTTATAGGTTTTTAAACGACGTTTTGCCACCGCTTGGGTACTGGGTTTGGCGGCTGCGGCTTGAGCTGTGGGCGTATTTTTAGGCGCTGTATTTTCAATATTTTGGATCAGGGTTTTTGCCGCAGGATAGGTACTGCTGGCCAATAATGTTCTGGATTGTTGAGTGCGCATTTGCAGCAGTGCGTTATTGGCCAATTGCGCGCCGACTAAAAACTTGGTATCCGTCAAACTGTTACTGCGAACTTGCTGGCTTTCGAGTTGATTGACTAAACTCATGGCACGTTCATTCATACCCAATTGCTGAAAACGCTGCGCGGCTTGGATTAAATAGGCATTGCGATTGTCTTTATTCTTTTTATCGCAGACTTGGGCATAGATCCCGATCAACTGTGCATCGGATACACCTTGCGCGAGTGGATAGTCTTTTAAGCATGCTCGTTTTAGCTTTACATCTTCAGCACTTGCCCACTGACTAAAACTTAAGCTTAAAAATAGAATATTCAACAATATTATCTTTTTCAAAGTCGTCTCATCCCTGCATATTAATTTTTTGATTTTTTCTTACTGCTGTGCGATTGCTTTTGCATTTTTTGTAAAATTATTAAAGTAAAGGCTAAAATAAAAGCCACAATTCAACGTGAATTATTGTTTAAAACATCTTCATAATTTTTAATAAAATATCTTAAAATGTCATTCAGCCGTCAAGTTTCTTTGTGTAATGATTGAGCAGAATTTTTTTCAACAACTTACAAAGCCTGTATATGAAACATTTTCTGATACTTTATTTTTATGGCTGCAATTTTTTTTAGGTAGAATAGATTTCGCAGCAATTTAAGAAAAACTAAACAACTGTTTTAATTAAAATTAAAAGACTTATAGCCGCAGAGATAAAATTTAATGCTTTTTAAATCGCGCATTCAGCGCTGCTGACTCAGCGTGAAGTTAAAAATAACGATCCACAGCATGATAAAAATATTGACTGAGAATTCGAATGAATAATTTAAAAATATTAATCACCAAATTGTCCTTAGCTGCACGCACAGCACTGGAAAATTCCGCTAATTTCTGCATGACACAACATCATTATGAAATCGAAATAGAACACTTCTTTCATCAATTACTGAGCCAAAATAACCGCAATGATTGTGTTATGTTGCTGCAAAAATATAAGATTTCCGTGCCCGTGCTTGTGGATGAACTGCAGCACAGTATTGCGCAACTTCCCCAAGGCAATCAACGCAGCCCAATATTTTCACGCTCGATCGTACGCTTACTAGAGCAGGCGTGGTTATTGGCCTCTGCTGATCAGATCCCAGTGATTCGAACGGGCCATTTACTGATCTCGCTATTGACCGCGCCGGATTTATACCAACTGGCAATGCGCGCTTCAAGTCTTTTCGATTTGCTTCCGATCGACACCCTCAAACATAAATTTTTAGATTTTTGTCAGCACAGTGATGAACAATTCAATCCCAGCAAGCCACCTGATCCATCCACGCCAAAACCAGCGAGCAGCGCCGCCACAGCCAAGGTCTCATCCACATCAGCACACGACCTTGCGACTCACCTCGCCTCCCACACAGCACGCCCCAACACCCAAGCCTTGGATCGCTACACCATCAACCTGACCCACAAAGCACAAAGTGGCGCGATCGATCCCGTGATCGGACGCGAATTTGAGATCCGTTTAATGCTGGATATTTTGATGCGACGTCGTCAAAACAATCCCATCCTAACTGGTGAACCTGGGGTTGGAAAAACTGCGCTGGTCGAAGGCTTGGCACTTAAAATCGTCAATAATCAAGTGCCTGATGCGCTAAAACATGTACAGATTCATCTTTTGGATATGGGCTTATTGCAAGCCGGTGCCAGTGTCAAAGGCGAGTTTGAAAACCGCCTCAAAAACGTCATCGCTGAGGTGCAAGCCGCTGCACATCCGATCATCTTATTTATTGATGAAGCCCATAACCTGATCGGTGCAGGCGGTCAAGCGGGTCAAAATGATGCTGCCAATCTATTAAAACCGGCACTGGCGCGTGGCGAGCTTCGCACCATCGCAGCCACCACTTGGGCCGAATATAAACAATATTTTGAAAAAGATGC
>JASLJB010000347.1 GCA_030152605.1 Acinetobacter sp.
TCATTCGGACGTGCAATCTTTAAGCAAACTGAGGCTTATTTATTGTTAGTTAGCTGTTTTTCAATCAAAATATTAAAATTAGGATGCAATTTAATTGTCGGCATGTGGTCATGAGATGTTATTTTTGCTCATTCCGCAAAACTAGGTCGCGTATTCTGGGCAGTCAACGCTTGCTGACAATGCTCACAGCGCATACGTGGTTGTGCGGTCTGATGTAGGCAGTCTTGATGCACATAACTCAGGATCGGAAATTGCTGCGATTCATTCAGCCAGCGATTGCCCCAAGCGGTTAGCGCTAAAATCACCGGATATAAATCAAGTCCGCGTTGGGTCAGCTGGTATTCATAGCGTTTGGGACTCTCTTGATAGAGGACTTTTTCAAAGATCTGCTGCTCAACCAAGCGTTTTAATCGATCGGTGAGTAAATGCCGAGTCATTCCCAATTGTTTTTGAAAATCATCAAAACGTCGTGTGCGCATAAAGGCATTGCGGATAATCAGTAAAGTCCAACGATCACCAAAGATCGATAGACTACGCGCAATCGGGCAGTCCATTTCTCCAAGTTCATTCCATTTCATTTCTGATTCCCCAAGGCTTCAAAGCGGTATTTCTGTTGTTTTGATCATTGCCGACGCAGGGTTTTCTATACTGTAAAACATGCGTTGATCTTGACAGCGAAGTATAGCATGGCTATGTTAAAGCCTATAAGTTCCTTTTTGGAACTCATGTGGGTTTAAGTGCAAGTTAAGCGCGCATGCCGAGCATCAACTCGCTCAGCTCGGGCTGAGCCATGACATCACTGCAGCAACATCATTCGATGAGGAGTCGCATTCCATGGATCTAAAAACAATGACGGGTTTAGAGCTTATGCAAGCCTTTGCCCAAGGCCAAGTGCCGACACCCGCGATGGCCAAAACCATCCCGATGCAACCGCTCGAAGTTGAGTTTGGACGTATCTTATTTGAAGCGACTGCTGACGATCGTCATAGCAATCCTCTCGGTGGCGTACATGGTGGTTTTGCGGCCACGGTGCTGGATTCGGTGATGGCCTGTGCCACCCACAGTGTCTTGGCGGCAGGAGAAGGCTATGGCACGACGGATCTCAATATTAAACTGTGTCGACCGATTCCGTTTAATACCCGTTTACTTGCAGAAGGAAAAGTTATCAATGCTGGGCGCAATTTGGTGATCTCAGAAGCTGATCTGCGCGATGAGGCCGGTAAGCTCTACGCACATGCCACGGCGACCAATATGATTATTCGAAAATAAACATCCCGATAGCACTAAAAATAGCGCGATCGGGGAGTGAAACTGGATACTTCAGGGGAGTTGGTTAAATCGAAGCGGGTAAATCAAACCAAATCATCTGACTGTCCTCAAGGGCTTTAACGGTCGCGACTTGATCAAAGCCAATCGCGTCACCTGCTTCTAAAACATGCTCAGCGATTTGCAACTTGCCGCTGATCAGGTGGATATAGTTGAGCTGCTGCGTGGCTGTGACCTCGAGCTGCTGGCCTTGGGCTAAATATGCAGTTTTCACCTCAAGCTGTTGTCGAAGATGCATCGCGGCATCGGCTGTTGGTCCTGCGATCAAGTGCCATTGATTGGGTTGGGTTTTGGGATCACATTGGATCTGTTGATAGTTGGGAGCAGCATTTCGGATATTGGGGATCATCCAAATCTGTAGCAAATGTACCGGCTCATCGCCTTGGTTGATCTCGCTGTGCTCAACACCGGTACCCGCGCTCATCAATTGCCATTCACCGGCATGAATATCGCCCTGATTCCCCATACTGTCTTGATGGGAAATCGTCCCAGATAAGACACAGGTCAGGATTTCCATATTGTCATGTGGATGGGTGCCAAAGCCGCGATGCGCTGCGATACGATCATCATTGATCACGCGTAAGGCACTGATCCCCATATAGTTGGGATCGTACCAACTGCCAAAGGAAAAACTATGTCGGCTTTCTAGCCAGTCGTGTTGAACATGACCACGGTTCGCTGCACGATGTAAAAATACCTTCATGGTTGCGCTCTTATTTTGTTGAATTGTCGCCAGTTTAAGACTTTGAAAATGTGAAACAAAGCACATCAATGCAATAGATTGTCCTAAAATAAGAACGATATTACTGGCTGATATGTTATCCAGCTTGCGTGTATTGAAGCGTATTTACAGGCAATGTGCTGTGCGAGTCTGAGCATGATGCGCTGGATTTAGGCATTTAGTGTTGGCTTTTGCGGCATACGTCGCCAAATAAACAGCGTCAAGATCAGGAACAAGCTCGCTGCGCTATACAGCACGGCACTGTGTGAAACGCTAAAGGCACGAAAAGCAGCCTGGCTGATGCTTTCAGCGAGGGCTGGATCAAATTGGCTGACGGCTTGCAGCGTTTCTCCAATGGAATGCCCCAATACTTCACGTTGCGGCTGACTCAGTTCAGCAGGGTAGTGCATGTTCTGCAGATAGAAAAAGGACAACATCAATCCAAAAATCGCCACACCGATCCCAGCACCGAGTTCATAGGCCATGCCTTCAATCGCACCGGCTGCCGTGGCTTTTTCGGCATTGACTGCTGACATGATCGCAGCAGTTGAAGACATCAGTACGATTTCAACGCTGATGCCAAGTAGGATCATACATGCCCAAGCCTGATAGTGATCAAGCGCAAAATTGAGTTGTGCCAATGCGGCAAAACTCAGTGCACAAAACAGCAGTCCACTGCTGGCGACACTGCGAATACCGAAGCGATTGACCAAGACACTGGCCAATGGTCCGCCCAAACTAATTGCAATGATAAAGGGCAGGATATACAAACCGGCTTCTAAGGGACTATAGCCGAGCACAAACTGTAGCTCTTGTGACAGGAGCAATTCAAAACCCACCAAAGCCAACATGGCCACCACGATCATCAACATACTGCTGGCGATGATCGGTTTTTGGAACAGGCTAAAGTCGATCATGGCATTCTTTGCGGCACGCTGCTGACAAACAAAGCCATACAGTAAAATTGCGCCGATAAATAGGCTGATGAGACTCAGTATGCTGAACTGATAAAGCAGGGTTTTCAGCGCATAGATGATCATTAAGATCGCACTGACCAAGATCAAGGCCTGCATGAGATTGAGGTTTTGTTTGGCTTGGATCGGCTGTCGAGGAATCACCACTAAGGTCATCAACAGCACCACGGCAATGATCGGCACATTGATCAAAAATACCATGCCCCAATGAAAATGCTCCAACACAAAGCCACCGACCAATGGTCCGATCGCTGCACCACCACCGCCGACTGTTCCCCAGATCCCGAGTGCAAAGTTACGTTGTTTTTCATTTTCAAAGCTCAGCCTCAGACCGGATAGGGTCGCCGGAATAATCATGGCTGCACCACAGGCCAGTAATACCCGCGAGCCAATCAATTGCAGCGCCGTGCTTGAGAAGGCAGCGCAGAGCGAAGCGATTGCAAAGATGACACCACCGATCAACATCATGCGTTTAAATCCAATTCGATCACCGAGTGCGCCCATCGGGAGTAACAGTCCCACCATGACCAAGGGATAGATATCGATAATCCACAGCAGTTCGGCATTGCTCAAGGCCAAGGCTTCATTCAAAGTGGGAATCGCCACATGCAGAATGGTGGCATCGATCGAGACGGGCAGATAAATCAAAATGATGATGAGTAAAATCATCCATTTGCGTGACATGGGGCACCTGTGTTCGTGTAGGTTAGAAGTATGATCAGTTTCAGTTTAGAGTCGATAGATGGATCGAAGATGAAATAAAATTCAAACTTGGACGTATGTTCAAGTCTGCAGTCTAAACTAATTTGGACTCATGTCCAAGATGGTTTAAAATGCAGTCAAGATTTTGTGCGCTATCAAGAGGGGCAACAGGGTGGGGTATTTACAGCGAGAACAGCGCCGGGATTTGATATTGGCTGCTGCGATGCAGTTGGCCTTGGATCAAGGCTTATCGGGTTTGACGGCACGGCGTGTGGCACAAGCGGCTGAGGTTTCGACTGGGCAAGTGCATCATCATTTTCAGTCGACCTCACATCTTAAGGCCGCGGCTTTTTTACAGTTGATGCAACAACTGAGTGAACTTGAGGCGCGAGTTGAGACAGCGTCATTTTATGAAAAATTGGTTTTGGAACTGGGTGCCGAAGATATTCAACACAGTCAGCCTTATCTACGATTGTGGAATGAAGCCGAAATATTGATGCAACAAGATCCGGTGTTAAAACAGGCCTATAAAGAGAATATGCAGATCTGGTATCAAGCGGTCTTGCAATTGATTGAAGCGGGAATCGCAGCGCAAGAGTTTCAACTGTCGGCAGATCGGCAGCCTAGCGATGTCGCATGGCGCTTGATCGCCTTTGTCTGTGGGCTAGAGGGCATGTATCAATTGGAACTGGTACAGCTTAGTGCCGCGGACTTTAAACGTCATACACAGATGATGATTCAAGCTGAGTTGCTGATTCAGTCATAACGACATCGCCGTTTGAGGGTAGTTCAAGGGATAAATTATGCAAAAAGATCAACTTGTCTTAATGGCACAATATAATGTTTGGGCCACAGCCAAACTGATGCAACGGTTGAGAGAAATACCCGAAGCCAAGATCCACGCTGACTGTGGCCTATTTTTTAAAAGCATCTTTGCCACCCTCAATCATCTGTTGGTCGGTGAGCATTTACTGTGGTATCCACGCTTTGCTCAAGGTGTTTCACCCGCTTTACAACTCGATCAAATCGTTGAAACTGATCTTGAACAGCTCTATCAAGCCTTGGAGTACAAGTCACAGCGCTGGATAGATTTGATTCAACAGTTGGACCTTGTGCGATTAGAAGGTAGTTTGGATTATCACAGCAGTCGCGGTCAGGCACTCAGTTTGCCTTATGCAGCGACTTTGATGCATGTGTTTAATCATGCTACCCATCATCGCGGACAGATTACGGCAGCGCTGAGTATGCAGGGAGAAGACTGTCCGGCTTTGGATTTGGTGTATATGTTGCTCGAACAGTCTACTGATTCATAAAGATTTGTGCTTGATCTCGGAGAGATTCATTTCTAATACCAGTTGATTGATCAGGTCTGCTGCTTCCATTTGTCGAATTTGCGCCACATGGCTACCGGCCCAGAATGCGCCATAGCCTTGATCGCCGTGTTTTGCGGCCGCCTGATGCAGCTGTTTGGCCAGATCATAGGCATAGGGGTAGGCTGCGACTGCGGCACGATCTGGGGTGTCGATCTCGGTTTGCCAATGCTGAATCAGTCCACGTGCAGGACGCCCTGAGATACTGGCTGTAATTTGGGTCAGCGGGTGGTCAAACAGTGCCTGACGGTAAGCTGCATTGGCATTGGAGCTTTTGCAGGGCACGAATGCGGTACCCATTTGCACCGCTGCCGCACCGAGTTTGATCATGTCACGCGCTTGATGACCATTCATCACCCCACCACTGGCCACGATCGGTCGCTTGGTGTGCATGCAGAGTAATTGCAGCAAATCCGCGGTACTCATTGCCGCATCAAAACTGGGATTGAAAATCCCCCGATGACCACCGGCTTCAATGCCTTGTGCAATGATGATATCGATGCCAGCTTGTTCGATTAGGCGTGCCTCAGCCAGATTGGTCGCCGTGACCATGGTCAGGATACCGGCTGCTTTAAGCGCTTGGATTTGGTGCGGATGCGGTATACCAAAATGAAAGCTTACCGCCTGAGGGCGAGTCTCTAAGACCAGCTCAAGATAGCGGTCATCATCTAAAAAACTCGGGTAAATGCATTGCAGCTTGCTCGGTGCTGTCGCAGCAAACTGTTCAAAGCGTGGTTTGAGCGCATCGATCCACACTTGATTGGCCTGAGGGTCTTCTGCAACCGATTGATGGCAGAAGAAATTGACTTGAAATGGGCGTTCAGTCAATTGTTGGGTTTTTAGAATTTGTTCACGCGCTTGCGTCACGCTAGAAGCCCCCAAGCCCAAAGATCCCAATGCGCCTTGATTGGAGACTTCAGCAGCTAATGCAGGGGTAGACACACCGGCCATCGGGGCGAGAAAAATAGGATGTCTGATATTTAATTGTTCTAATAAAGTCATGGTGATCAATTCCCGAAGTAATAGCGTTAAGCTAGCCCAAATCGACACAGCGAAGCAAAGCATATTCATTATTTAGTTTTGAAATAGCCTAAGCAATTAAACCCTCAGCTCAATAAATTCAATTGTCGCGATTGGATTTAGGCGGCTGGGAGCCGCCAGGTTTTCGCTGTGGTATATGGACGTACCATCAGCGGAAAGAAGGTTTTTGTCTCTTTTTTAAAAAAGAGAAGAAAGAAAATGCTCAGCTTGAACGATGACCGGAAAGACTTGCCGTGTCTAGATTTAACTTCTAATTCAATACGTTTGAATAACTTCTTGGCAAGTCTTATCGATCTATGTCCGCTGTGAGGAGCTTATTCTTCTTACTTTTTAAAAAGTAAGCAAAACCTTTCCAAGCACAGAACTCGCGCACTTGCATCACCTATCCTGTGGCTCGCAGAAACATTATCTATTCAATGACATCCTGCTCAAACAACTGTGCTTGGGCCCCACGAAATTAACATCGTGAGCATTCATCTGCTTTAAAAAGCACCAGCGCAAGTAAGAACACAAGCAAGCAAGATTAGAAATAAAAAACACAAGCTCATGATTTTAAATAGCCTAAGCATCAAAACCTCATTTCAATCCATTTAATATTCGGTCTATGTTCTTGGCGGTTGGGAACCGCCAGATTTGCGCTGTGGTATATGGACGTACCATCAGCGCAAAGAAGGTTTTTGTCTCTTTTTTAAAAAAGTACCAGAACAATCTCACATCACTGTTGATGTGGGGTGGTAGGTCTTGCCGTGTCGGGATTTGATGTATAGTGGTTAACTCAAAGTGGATACCAAGTTAGGTGTTTTGCTTTCGCTGTGGGTAAAAATAATACTGTGATTTCTACGACATCTTGTGTCGTTTTAATGATAACTAACCCGAAACCTGTGTTGTTTTTTTATACAATAGACGTTCCGCCATGTTGTGAAATTGCTATGTCTGATCGTATCCGTGAAAAACTGCAAATTTTAGCTGATGCTGCCAAATACGATGTTTCATGTTCATCGAGCGGTAGCAATCGTAAAAATAAAGACAAAGGCCTCGGCAATACCGGCTCTGGTATTTGTCATAGCTATACCGAAGATGGGCGTTGTGTATCGCTGCTGAAAATTTTGTTTTCTAATGTCTGTATCTATGACTGCGCTTATTGTGTGTCGCGGCGTTCGAATGATGTGAAACGCGCAGCGTTTACCGTGCAAGAGGTGGTTGATTTGACCATCAATTTTTATCGGCGTAATTATATCGAGGGACTGTTTCTGAGTTCGGGAATCTTTAAGTCTGCTGATCACACCATGGAACGTATGTTACAGGTGGTGAAGAAGCTACGCCTTGAAGAAAACTTTAATGGCTATATCCACCTGAAAACCATTCCGGGTGCAGCGCCTGAGTTGATCACTGAAGCAGGACTGTATGCCGATCGGATGAGTATTAACTTAGAAATGCCGACCGCCGCTGGTCTGCAACGTTTTGCACCTGAGAAGAACCATCAGGAAGTGCAAAAGGACTTAGGGATCGTGCGTGATCGCTTGATCCAACTCAAAGATGAGTCACAACTGATCAAGTCGGTACCGAAGTTTGTCCCCGCAGGGCAGACCACACAAATGGTGGTCGGTGCAGCAGATGAAACCGATCAAGATGTGATCTTGATGGCGGATCGGCACTATAAGGAATTTAAACTAAAACGGGTGTACTACTCAGGGTATATCCCGATCAATGCTACAGAGCACGCCTTACCGGCATTGGGTTCTGCACCGCCATTGCTGCGAGAAAACCGTTTGTATCAGTCGGATTGGTTGATGCGTTTTTATGGGTTTTCTGCCACAGAACTGGTGAACGATGCGCATCCCAATTTGGACTTAGATGTCGATCCAAAACTGTCTTGGGCACTACGCCATCCAGAGCAGTTTCCAGTCGATATCAATCGTGCTGAATATCGCATGATTTTACGTGTGCCTGGCATCGGGGTGCGCTCTGCCAAGAAGATCATACAGGCCAGACGCTTCGGCAAGATTCATGTGGATCAGTTAAAACGCATGGGCATCGCCTATTCGCGCGCGCAACATTTTATTTATTGCGTCGATAGTCCGCGCCTGCATCCAGATCGTCAACCGAGTCAGATCCGACAACAGATCTTGCAGTCAGGTCAATCCAAATACACCCAACAACTGTCACCACAGTTAGGCTTTGGGTTTTAGGCATGCCGCAGTATCGTTTTGACGGCAGTATGATGGGATTGCTCAGTTGCATTTATCGCGCTTTTGCTTTTAAAGAGTTTGCCGTGCAAGTGACTGCCACGCAGCAACAGGCAGGATTGTTTGATGAGGTGATCGAGGTTGCGGCCAATGAGGCACAGGCAAAACGAGTTTGGAGCGGACTGACTCAGCGTCTGTCGAGTTCAGCACTGCGCCGTTTTCATTATTGTTTTTTATCCGAGCAGGATCAGGCTTTTCAGCATCTATTTGGCTTTGCGGTCTATGTGTTCCAGTCAAAGCAGTCGGTGGAAAAAGACTATGGCCATGCCGATGTACTGGCCGTATCGCAGTGGGCCAAACAAGTCGGGCGGGAAAAACATCGCATGGAAGCATTTGTACGCTTCAAGAAAACCCGTGATGGGATTTATCTCGGCTTGGTGCGACCTGACTTTAATGTATTACCGATCATTGAACGGCATTTTAAAGCCCGTTACCAAGATCAAAAATGGTTGATCTATGACGAGCAACGCCGCTATGGGATTTTTTATGACTTGCAACACGTGCATCAGGTTGATCTTGATGCGCATCAAATAGATCATCATATCGACACTGGACGGAGTCAGCAGTTTAGTGTCGAGTTAGATGCAGATGAAGCGCATTATGATCAGTTATGGAAAGACTATTTTAAAAGCGTCAATATTAGCGCCAGACAAAACATTAAGCTGCATATTCAATATGTGCCCAAGCGTTACTGGCGCTATATGAATGAAAAAATCATCTAAGCCCGTGATGGTTTAAATCGGCGCAACTTGGAACATCGAACCGATCCAGCTGGAAAATGCCATGGCCAAGATGCCCCAAACACAGACGCGAATACTGCCTTTGAGCATGGACGTGCCAGCATAATAGCTGGATACCGCGCCCAATAAGGCCAAGGACAATACCCCCACGATCATCACGGTCCAAGACAGATAGGCTTCGGGACTGATGATGATCGACAGCATTGGAAACAGCGCACCCAAGGAAAACGATATTGCCGAAGAGCCTGCTGCTTGTAAGGGTTTGGCAGAGGTCACCTCATTGATGCCGATCTCATCACGCGCATGCGTGCCCAAAGCATCTTTGGCGGTCAGTTGCACCGCGACTTCATGAGCCAAATCAGGATCAAGGCCCCGATGAATATAAATATTGGTCAGCTCTTTCAGTTCAAGATGCGGATTATGTTTAAGCTCTCGGGCTTCTATTTTTAAATCTGCTTCCTCAATATCCGACTGTGATTTCACCGAAATATATTCACCGGCTGCCATCGAGGTGGCACCAGAGATCAGACCGGCAATACAGGTGATTAAGAGCACTTGTGAAGATGCGCCACTGGCTGCCATGCCCATCACCAAACTGGTGACTGAAATTATGCCATCATTTGCACCCAAGACCGATGCGCGTAACCAACCTGCGCGGTGGATAAAATGTGGTTCGTGGTGTTGAGAAAAAGACATAGCAAAGTTAACTCAAAACTCGGTGCGGCTACTTTAGCTTGATTATCATCACATTACCAACCCGCCCAGTGTTTGAAGACTTTATTTATTAACATTGTGTGACATGAGTGGGTAAATGTGGCTGCAATGATTTTCACTCTCTTTTGTGAGTAGCATTTGACCAGATTGACCTGTGTGCCTCGCCAAAGACGCCCTATGGATAGGGCTGTGAGCGGGGTTTAATTTCTTTGCAAGAGCGTGAGTGGATTCTAAATAAAAGTGACTCTATTTTTGAGGATTGTGTATTTAGATTAAATAATAAACATTAGAATAGACATGATACTGCCATGGTTTTGAAACAACTGAAATCCAAGCCTAAACCGGTGCGATCAGTATTAGCTCCTCAGGATATTAATGTCCCTTGAGCGCCGCCAATGTAATGCGGCGAAGATATAAAGTTCAATCGTTATCTTTAAAATTAAAACATATAACAAGGATGATCTGGATGGAAAAGGATATCAAAAAAAAAGTGATCTCCGCGGTCATAGGCAATACCTTGGAATGGTATGACTTTTTAGTTTATGGCTTCTTGGCGACCACCATCGCAAAATTGTTTTTCCCTGAAAAAAATGAACTCACTTCATTGTTACTGGCCCTCGGTACTTTTGGCGTGGGCTTCCTCATGCGCCCAGTGGGTGGGATTTTGATTGGTTACTATGCCGATAAGCATGGTCGAAAGGCAGCACTGCTGTTGATTATCGCCATGATGACGGTGGCGGTGGCCATGATCGCTTTTGCACCCACTGCAGCCAGTATCGGCGTTGCGGCGCCGATCCTGATCGTGATCGCACGTATGCTACAAGGTTTCTCAGCAGGCGGTGAGTACGCCAGTTCAACTGCCTTTGTGGTTGAGGCGGCCCCGGCAGATCGCAAAGGGCTGTATGGATCTTGGCAGTTTTTTGGCCAATGTCTGGCTGTGCTGTGTGGTTCTGCGATCGCAGCAGCCGTAAATCATTTTATGACCGTGGAAACCTTGGAGTCTTGGGGCTGGCGCCTACCGTTTATTTTCGGTTTGTTGATCTGTCCGGTGGGCTTATGGATTCGTAGTCATCTTGATGAAAATGAAGAATATGTCACCTCTAAGGCCGCAGCTAAAAACAGTACTGCGACGATTCGGCACACGGTCAGTAGCTCAATCAAAGAAATTCTACTCAGTATGGGGCTGACCATCAGTGCAACTGCTGCGTTCTATGTGGTCTTAGTGAATACCCCGACCTTTGCACATACCAAACTGGGTCTGAAGATGGGCGATGTGCTGTTTATTCAGGCGCTGGCAGTGACGATCATGATGATCGTGATTCCGTTGGCGGGCTTGGTTTCTGATCGTGTTGGGCGTAAACCTGTGCTGATGACGGGTCTACTGATCTTATTGTTTGCGGTATTGCCGTTATATCATTTTGTGATTGCTGAACCCTCTTTGGGGCGTTTGTTTCTGATGCAAGCGGTACTGTGCACGGGAATTGCAATCATGTTTGGCCCATCGCCGGCCGCGATCTCTGAACAGTTCCATGTTTTGGGACGCACCACCTCGATGTCGATCGCCTACAACATGGCGGTGATGCTGTTCGGTGGCTTTGCACCATTTATCGTGACCTGGTTGATCTCAGTCTTCGATCGTACTGCGCCGGCCTATTATCTGATGTTTGGAGTATTGATCGGGATGCTGGCCGTGCTGAAAATGAAAGAAACCTCACCGAAATTATTTCGTTTTAAAAGCCAACTCAAGACCGCAGTTGAATAGTCGATTCAAATCGAGTCGATTAAAAGCTGGGCCCATTAAATAGCAAGGATAGAAAAGACATGGAATCACATCAATTAGAAAGTTTTATCGCCATTCGGCATCATATCCACCAACATCCTGAGCTTGAGGGAGATACCATCCAGACCGCACAATTGGTTGCGGATCACCTCAGTGCCTATGGCTATAAAGTGCATCGCAATATCGGGGGGCATGGCGTGGTGGCGGTACTCAAAAAAGGCAAGGGCGCTAAACGTTTGGGGATCCGTGCCGATATGGATGCCTTGCCGATGCAGGAAAAGAACCATTTTAGCTATGTCAGTAAAGTCGAGGGCAAGATGCATGCCTGTGGTCACGATGGTCACACCACCATATTGCTCGCGGCGGCAAAACAGATTGCGGAAAATATTGAGTTTAATGGCACCCTGAATTTAATTTTTCAACCTGCAGAAGAAACCCTCTCCGGTGCACGCAGTATGATTGAGCATGGGCTGTTTGAGAAATTTCCCTGTGATGCGGTCTATGCCTTACACAATATGCCGGGTATTCCGATTGGGACGGTTGCTGTTCAAGACGGCACCATGATGGCGGCGTTGCAAAAAGTGGTCTGCACCATTAAAGGTCGCGGTGGCCATGGTGGGATTCCAGAACTGACTCATGATCCGATTCCTGCTGCAGCAACGTTTATTCAAGCCCTGCAAACCATCAAGTCACGCAACCTCGGAGTGCAAGAATATGCGGTGATCAGTGTCGGTTCGATTCATGCGGGGACGGCTTATAACATCATCCCGAATGAGGCCGTGATCCAAATCAGTATCCGTACCGATACCGAGGCGGTGATGGAGAAAATTACTGAACGCTTAGATCAAATCGCCAAAGGGATTGAATTAAGTTTTAACGTCAACATTGACTTGGAACTGGATTATTTGGTTCCGCCGGTGACCAATAGTCGGGTAGAAACCGCAATACTGACAAAAGCGATCACCACACGGCATACCGGTATTGAAGTACAGCCCTTGCATCAGAAGTTTATGACCTCTGAGGACTTTGCTTTGATGATGGATATGGTGCCGGGCTGTTATTTCTTTTTGGGCAATGGTGAAGGCGCCTTTCAAGGCTGTTCGATTCACAACGCCTATTATGATTTTAACGATGAAAATATCTTACTTGGCGCCAACTGTTGGACCGCATTGGTCGAAGAATACTTAGTTTAAGACCTTGTCTCAGCTGCAAATTGGCCAATCCAAGTCGGGTTGGCTGATTTGTATCAGCGACAGTTGGTTTGCTAGCGCATAGTTATTACAATAGCTTTCACTTATTTCATCAGGTTGTTGATCACATGCAAATCAAACGCGGGATTTATCGTCACTATAAAGGCCAGCTTTATCAAGTGTTTCATGTTGCAAAACATAGTGAAACCGAAGAAGAACATGTGGTATATCAGTGTTTATATGCAGATTATTCAATCTGGATTCGACCATTAAGTATGTTTGTTGAGCAGGTGAGCTTGGCGGATGGTACACAGATACCCCGCTTTAAGCTTGAACAGGAAGTGGCCTAGTTGTATCGCAGCATGTCATTGGATTGACCTCAATGGATGGCATGCTGATAGGCTGATGCAACGTTCAGAGGGAAATGAGTGTCATGAGTTTAAGTACAGGTTTTATTGATCGTATTACTGAGCTGTATCGCAGCTTTATGCAGCATGATGCCCAGCAAGCAGATCGCATTAAGCGTTATCGAAATATTGAGCCAGATTCGGCGCAATACATCGCTATGCTGATTCGCATCCAACAATCACAGCGGATTTTAGAAATCGGCACATCAACCGGATATTCCACACTGTGGATGGCAGATGCGCTTAAAGTCAGCGCTGGTCGATTGACCACCTTGGAAATTGAGGCCAGTCGTACTGCGCAGGCCAAACAATATGCCACAGAGTTGGGCTTGGATGATGTGATTGATTTTTGGGTAGGGGATGCACAGGATTATTTGAGCAATGCGCATCAGCAACATTTTGATTTGATTTTGCTGGATGCAGAGCGCGATGCTTATGTCAGCTATTGGCCCTATTTAAAGCAGATGCTCAGCCAGGCCGGGCAGGTGCTGATCGTGGACAATGTGATTTCACATGCTGCAGAAGTGCAGGATTTCATGAACATTATCAAACAAGATCAGCGCTTTATGAGCACGACACTGTCCCTTGGATCAGGACTCTTTATCGTGACTGTAAAGTCCTAAGCCGCTTGAGATCATAGGACATCACAATTTGGCTCAAAAGCAATTTGTATGCGTCAAACAGCAAAAACCACGTCTAAGACGTGGTTTTTGTTTGTATTGCAATTCAATACGCGCTAATCACAAGATTAGATTTTACCGACAAGGTCGATTGAAGGAGCAAGTGTTGCTTCGCCTTCTTTCCATTTTGCTGGGCAAACTTCACCTGGGTGAGCGTGAACATATTGTGCAGCTTTTACTTTACGTAGCAATTCTTGTGCATCACGGCCAATACCACCTGCGTTGATTTCAACGATTTGGATTTTGCCTTCTGGATCGATAACGAAAGTACCACGATCAGCCATACCTGCAGCTTCGATTAGAACTTCAAAGTTTTTAGCCAAAGTCCAAGTTGCATCACCAAGCATTGGATATTGGATTTTTTTGATTTCGTCTGAAGAATCGTGCCAAGCTTTATGCGTGAAATGTGTATCAGTAGAAACTGAATAGATTTCAACACCGAGTTTTTGGAATTCTGCATAGTTGTCAGCAAGGTCGCCAAGTTCAGTTGGGCAAACAAAAGTGAAATCTGCTGGATAGAAAAAGAATACAGACCATTTGCCTTTAAGATCAGCTTCGCTCACTTCGATGAATTGGCCGTTGTGATAGGCTTCGGTTTTAAATGGTTTAACTTCAGTATTAATTAAGCTCATCGATATCTCCATGATTGAGGTGGGTTTCTAAGATGAAATTAGAATAAGCCAACTTGCTTTATTGGGGAAATAGTATTTTTTCATTGCTAGAATCGGAAAATTGAATCTAACAGCAAACATTCAGACTTGATCAAGGCTACTTTTATGACAGTACATAAAAAATACGCGCTAAATCAATTCTATAGTTTCTATCTATGATGCTGAACTTGCGGAATTCAAGTCTGAGTCGATTAAAAAAATCATATTTTGCATCATCCAAGAAAATTGCAGTCCCTATTGCAGCTGATTCATTTAAGTTCAACAGTGAAAGCATCGTGATTAAATCGCGAAAGTGTTAGATCCACCAGCTTATGGTTTGATATTTTTAATTTTAAATAAACTTTAGTCGTCATTGCTTAATTAAAATAAACTAAATTAGAACAGCCGGGGATTCTTTCTCCCAGCTCAGTTTCAAGCAAGCGCCTCTGTCTTTTAGTTCATATCGAGTCGAGTCAGTTGTAGTCATAGGTTGTTGCGTGCATATAAATATAAAACTTTAAAAAGATAAGAGGAATACATCACGAATTAATAATATTTCTATGGAAGGTGAAGCATGAATAAGCAATATAAATGCATCTGCAATCGTGGCTTAAGCCCCAATAAAGCTCAGCATAAGCAGCACACATTCAAATTAAAAACCATCACGGTGTTGCTGGGCTTTGTCGGAGGAATAGCACCCCCTTATGCCTTGGCTGACTTCACAGGTGATGGTGGATCAACTTTTCTGAATTGCTCAACGACAAATAATGGTGTAACGCGTGTACTTGGCAGCGGCGCTCGAAGTAGCAATAGTACTGCTATTAATTTGGGGGCTTGTGCGCCACAAACTGATGCAATTTCGATTGGGCGGGATGCCACAACCCAAGGCGCCGGGAATATGCAGTCTGTTGCTTTGGGTGCTGATGCGCGTGCGACTGGGGATCAGTCAATTGCGCTGGGTTCAAACACCAGAGCAACCGGAAACTCCTCGATAGCCATCGGTGGCGATGATATCGATAAGATGAGAGCAAATCCGACGATTATGAGTCGGTTGAATACGCTGACAGGTGCAAACTTGAGTACAACCGGTTATCGAAATACGGCAGCCAGTGATGGTAGTACAACCGTCGGTGTACAAGCCGTGGCCACTGGGGAGCTTTCATCTGCATTTGGTTTAAGTGCAGAAGCAAGAGGTGATATGTCCAGTGCGATTGGATTATCTGCGATTGCTACAGGTGGTGCATCTACAGCGATTGGTGCTGTCGCGAAAGCTGCCGGTGATGGGGCAACAGCGATTGGGGTGAATGCATCTGCCGATGGATTAAACAGTATTGCCATTGGATCTAATAATACCCTTGCCACTGCAACCAAAGCCACGCTACAAAATAGCGTTGCGCTGGGAAGTGCAGCCACAGCATCTGTGATCAATGCTGTGGCACTGGGAGCAAACTCCGTTGCAGCCACAGCTGCAAATATCACAGGTTATGATCCACTGACCGGGCAGGCATCGGTACAGACTGGGGCAGTATGGACTTCCACCTTGGCTGCAGTTTCTGTGGGCGATGCGTCTAAAGCTTTGACTCGTCAAATTACAGGACTTGCAGCAGGAACTGCGGATACCGATGCAACGAACGTAGCACAGCTGAAGCAGGTACGATCTTATGCAAGCAATATTGCCACCACGACCGCGAATGCCTTGGGTGGTGGATCAACAGTGGATAGCAATGGCAACTTAACTGCACCGAGTTATAGCGTCGGCGGCAGTACAGTCAGTAATGTCGGTGCGGCGATCACTAATCTTGATGGGCGTACCACCACCAACAGTAATAATATTGCGACCAACAGCACTGCAATCAGTAATATCAGCACGGCCTTAAGCCAAGGTGCGTTTAGTGTTTCAGCCAATGGCACTGGTGCGACCAAGGTGGCACAGAATGCTGTGATCGACTACAGCAACAAAGACAATAATCTCAAGATCAGCCAAAGCGGCACCAATTTTATCTTCGATCTGGCCGATCAGTTAAATGTCA
>JASLJB010000050.1 GCA_030152605.1 Acinetobacter sp.
TGGGCAATTATTGCCTTCGTGATCGGCGTTACATTTCTTTGCGTCTTTATGCTCACAGTTCCTTTACTCCTTGGGGGTAAGTCATGGGGCCGTGCGAAGCAAGAGCAATTTGAGTCAGGTGTGGTAGGTGCGGGTGGAGCACGCATCCGCTTGTCTGCCAAATTCTACTTGGTTGCGATTTTCTTTGTAGTATTTGACTTAGAAGCACTTTATCTCTACGCATGGGCTACATCGGTTCGTGAGGTAGGTTGGTTCGGTTTTACCACTGTGGTGATTTTTGTAGTCGATTTATTGATTGCGTTGATTTATGCAGTGAAAGTAGGCGCATTAAATTGGGCGCCAACCGATCGTCGCAAATCAGCAGCTATGCAACCGAAAATCGGTTCAGCAAATATGAACCTTGCAGACATTACTCGCTTTAACTCTATTGAAGAGTTGGTTATGGACCCTACAGGTCAAATTCCAGCTCAATCTTCTGGTCGTGTGAAAGCAAAAACACCGGCTACATCATCTATTAAGGAGTAACTCGGGATGAAATATACATTAACCCGTGCGAATCCGGATGCTGATCAATATCCACTTCAGGAGCGTCAGATCGTAACCGATCCGCTTGAAGAAGAAGTGAATAAGAATGTATTCATGACTCGTTTAGAGGACGTGATGCATACAGCTGTAAACTGGGGCCGTAAGAACTCTGTATGGCCTTTTAACTTTGGTACGTCGTGCTGTTATGTAGAATATGCAACCACTTTAACCGGTGTGCATGACATGTCACGTTTCGGTGCCGAAGTTATTCGTGCTTCACCGCGTCAGGCGGATTTAATGATTGTTGCAGGGACTTGCTTCGTGAAGATGGCACCTGTAATTCAGCGTTTATACGAGCAAATGTTAGAGCCTAAATGGGTGATTTCAATGGGTGCTTGTGCAAACTCTGGCGGTATGTATGACATCTATTCAGTTGTACAGGGTGTAGATAAAATCATTCCTGTCGATGTGTACATCCCAGGCTGCCCACCACGCCCTGAAGCATTGTTGCAAGCATTAATGCTGTTACAAGACCAAATTCAATTAGAGCGCCGTCCACTTTCAGCGGTGATTGGTGATGATCTTCAGCCAGTATATAAGCCAAAGATGCAGCCAGAACGTGACCGTAAGAATGCTGAACGTATTGCAGTGAAAAACTTACGCTCTATGGATGAAATTAAATAATTTTAACGATGAAATATTGATGCACCCGGTCTGGGTGTAATTGTCGTTAAAGTTGACTTGAATTTGTATTAAATAGGAAGCCAAGCCAATGGCTGAAACTGACATTGCTATGCCAGAATCAACGCCTGTTGATTCACGCCCAGCATTTGCAATTGTAGAAGAGCTCAAAACCAAATTTGGTGAGAACTTCTACGTGCAAGCGACTTTTGAAGATTTTCCAACGGTCTGGGTTGAGCGCGCACGTGTACAAGACGTTTTAATGTTCTTGCGGAAAGTCGCACGTCCATACGTGATGTTGTTCGACTTGTCGGCGGTAGATGAGCGTTTACGTACCCACCGCGACGGTTTGCCTGCATCAGACTTTACCGTGTTCTATCACTTGTTGTCGCTTGAGCGTAACAGTGATATTCGTATCAAAGTTGCGTTGAATGAGAGTGATTTAAATCTTCCCACTGCAACCAACATTTGGCCAAATGCCAACTGGTACGAACGCGAAGCATACGATATGTTCGGCATTAACTTCGAAGGGCATCCAATGCTCCGTCGTATTTTGTTGCCAACCTATTGGGAAGGTCATCCACTTCGTAAAGAATATTCTGCACGTGCCACTGAATATACGCCGTATATGCAGAACCAGGCGAAACAGGATTTTGAGCAAGAACACTTGCGCTTTGTTCCTGAAGACTGGGGTCTAAAACGCGGTAATGCCGATGAAGACTTCATGTTCCTGAACTTGGGTCCGAACCATCCCTCTGCGCATGGTGCATTCCGTGTAATCTTGCAGTTAGATGGCGAAGAAGTGAAAGACTGCGTGCCTGATATCGGTTATCACCACCGTGGTGTGGAAAAGGTGGCTGAACGTCAAACCTGGCATTCATTCATTCCGTATACCGACCGTGTTGACTACTTGGGTGGTTGTGCGCAAAACATGCCTTATGTGATGGGTGTGGAACAAATGGCAGGAATCACTGTTCCTGACCGTGCGCAATGTATCCGTGTCATGATGTCTGAGTTATTCCGTATCAATAACCACTTGTTGTATATCGGTACTGCAATTCAGGATGCGGGCGGTATGACGCCAGTATTCTATATGTTCGCCGATCGTCAGAAAATCTATGACGCCATCGAAGCGATCACGGGTTACCGTATGCATCCGGCATGGTTCCGTATTGGCGGTACTGCGCACGACCTTCCCAACAACTGGCAGCACCTGATTCGCGAAATCCTGGACTGGATGCCGAAGCGTATGAACGAGTATTACACAGCAGCACTGAAAAACTCGGTGTTTGTTGGTCGTACTCGTAATGTTGCGCAGTACGATGCAAAATCTGCATTGGCTTGGGGTGTAACCGGTACCGGTCTTCGTGCAACAGGTATTGACTTTGACGTTCGTAAATATCGTCCGTATAGCGGCTACGAAAACTATGACTTCGAGGTGCCTTTAGAGTACGAAGGCGATGCTTACGCGCGTGTTATGGTGCATTTCCGTGAAATTGAAGAATCACTGAAAATCGTGAAGCAATGTTTAGATAACATGCCGTCCGGTGCCTATAAAGCAGACCATCCACTGGCAGTTCCACCACCAAAAGACAAGACATTACAAGATATTGAAACTTTGATTACGCACTTCTTGAGCGTGTCATGGGGGCCTGTAATGCCTGCAGGTGAAGCATCTGTGATGGCAGAAGTGGTGAAAGGTGCAAGTAACTACTACTTGACTTCAGACAAGTCAACCATGAGTTACCGTACCCGTATTCGTACACCAACTTTCACCCATTTACAGCAAATGCCTTCCGTGATTAACGGCAGTCTTGTATCTGACTTAATCATTTATTTAGCGACAATTGACGTCGTAATGGCTGACGTGGATCGCTAAGGGGTAAACGCATTATGATGATTTTGACTGATAAAAAGCCACGTGTGAATGTTGAAGGGATTTTAACTTCGGAAGAAATCCACGATATCGAACATCACATTGAACATTATACGTACCCGCGTGCTGCATGTTTGGATGCATTAAAATGCGTTCAACGCCGTAATGGCTGGGTAGATGATGCGCAAATGAATGCGATTGCACAAATGCTCTCTATGAGTGTTGCGGATTTAGAAGGTGTTGCAACGTTCTATAACCGTATCTATCGCCAACCTGTTGGTCGTCACGTAATTTTGTTATGTGACTCGATTGCTTGCTTCCTGATGGGTGCAGAAACTTTGGCTGAAGCGTTCCAGCGTGAACTCGGTATTCAGTTTGGTCAAACCACCGCTGATGGTCGTTTTACCTTGTTGCCGATTTGCTGCTTAGGTAACTGTGACAAAGGCCCAACCTTAATGATTGATGAAGACACTCACGGATTGGTTGAAGTGACTTCGGTTAAACAGTTATTGGAGAAGTATCTATGAATACTGAACCAAAACCAATTTACGGTGACGGTAACCCGGAAACTCATCCACTTACTTGGCGTTTAAGCAAACAAGCCAATGTCCGTAATGCTGATGATTACGAAGCGCTTGAAGGTTATGCAGGCTTTAAAAAAGCCATTGCCATGAAACCGGCTGAAGTACTTGATGTGGTTAAAGCTGCAACTGTAAAAGGTCGTGGTGGTGCAGGTTTCCCGGCAGGGATTAAATGGTCATTGATGGCGCCAAATGATGGCGGTCCACGTTACCTGATCTGTAATGCCGATGAAATGGAACCGGGTACCTTCAAAGACCGTTTGTTGATGGAAGATCTTCCACACCAATTGATTGAAGGTATGCTGATTGCTGCTTATACATTAGAAGCAACTCAAGGTTATATCTTCATCCGTGGTGAATACATCGAAGCTGCGAAGTATTTAAACGAAGCGCTTGAACAGGTTCGTGCCAAAGGTTACCTAGGGGACAATATCCTCGGTACTGGCTGGAACTTTGATTTACATGTGCATACCGGTGCGGGTCGTTATATCTGCGGTGAAGAAACTGCATTGATTAACTCGCTTGAAGGTCGCCGTGCCAATCCGCGTACCAAACCGCCATTCCCGCAAGTTGCAGGGGCTTGGGGTCGTCCTACCATTGTCAATAACGTAGAGACCTTTAATAACTTGCCAGCCATCATTCTTCGTGGTCCTGAATGGTATGTCGGTTTATCTGCGGGTAAATCGAAAGATCCAGGCACAAAAATTTATGGCGCATCAGGCAAGGTGAAGTTCCCGGGTTTATGGGAGCTTCCTTTTGGTACGACAGCGCGTGAAGTGATTGAAGATCATGCCGGTGGTATGCGTGATGGTCTTAAATTAAAAGCATGGTTACCTGGTGGTGCTTCTACAGACTTCTTGGCTGCTGAACACATTGACCTGCCAATGGATGCTGAAAGCATCATGAAAGCAGGCTCACGTTTAGGAACTTGTTTGTTAATGGTGGTTGATGAAACCCAATGTATGGTTTCAGCGACACGTAACTTAGAAGAATTCTTTGCGCGTGAATCATGTGGTTTCTGTACTCCATGTCGTGATGGTCTACCTTGGGCAGTAAAAGCGCTTAAAGCTTTAGAGAATGGCGAAGGTAAACAGGAAGATATCGATCACTTACAAGAGTTAACGCGTAAGTTATGGATTGGTAAAACTTTCTGTGCCCACGCCCCGGGTGCAATGGAACCGCTTATGGGCGCACTCAAACATTTCCGTAGCGAGTTTGAAGCAAAAGTGACGAATCGTCCTGCTGCTCAAGCTAGCAACGCAGAACAAGTTTAAGGAATTCGACTATGGCTACAATTCATGTCGATGGAAAAGACTACGAAGTAAATGGCTCGGAAAACTTGCTACAAGCATGTTTGTCTTTGGGTCTGGATATTCCATACTTTTGTTGGCATCCATCCTTAGGTTCGGTTGGTTCTTGCCGTCAATGTGCCGTGACTCAATACGCGAATCCAGAAGATACGCGTGGTCGTTTAGTCATGTCATGTATGACGCCTGCATCTGACAATACCTATATCTCGATTGAAGACAAAGAAGCGAAGGATTTCCGTGCTTCGATTGTTGAATTCTTGATGACCAACCACCCGCACGACTGTCCAGTTTGTGAAGAGGGTGGTCACTGTCATTTACAAGATATGACGGTGATGACACAGCACGACCGTCGTCGCTACCGTTTCACCAAACGTACCCATTACAACCAGGAGCTAGGCTCATTCATTTCACACGAAATGAACCGTTGTATCGCATGTTACCGTTGTGTTCGTTACTATAATGACTATGCAGGCGGTACTGACTTTGGTGTGTATGCGAGCGCTTCTCGAGTTTACTTTGGTCGTCCAGAATCAGGTACTTTAGAATCTGAATTCTCGGGTAACTTGACTGAAGTATGTCCAACAGGTGTATTCACGGATAAAACTCACTCAGCTCGTTATAACCGTAAATGGGACATGCAGTATGCGCCAAGCGTATGCCAAGGCTGTTCTTCAGG
>JASLJB010000055.1 GCA_030152605.1 Acinetobacter sp.
CGGATGATCTCTGCGTTGCCGTGATCAAAACCTCAAAAGGCAAAGCCGTTCAAACCGAAGTCTTTGTGCTCAAACAACAAACGGCCTAAACCGATCTGACCCTTGCTGCAGCTGCGCAGCGCTCGCTGAACGGCCTGCACACGGCCATGTGATGACGCGTGATGATGCGTGAAAATCGTGTAAGCATTAAAAAAATCCCGCTTTTAAAAGCGGGATTTTCAAATGGATCACTGTTTAATTTAACAGCCACATCTCAGTTGTATGCGACTATAAATTTAAGCATCACCTCACTGAGGAAGCGCCAAGTTGGCATTGTAGCCATGTTTGGCTTTGAGCCAATCTAGAATTGCAGCTTCGTTATAAAACTCATCCGAAACATTGCTGACATAGCCTTTTTGATAGGCTTTACCTTGGGCTGGAGTCCCCGCATCAGTCAACGCCAATGCCCATAAGAACTGTGATTCACTGCTGTTGTTGCTTGTTCTTGCTTTGGGATCTTGACCCAGATAAATCACTTGACGGCCCGCAAGCGTTTTCACGCCTTCTTCAGTATTCACAGCCGCCACGCGTTCATCCAATTGGAGCGCACAAATACCATTCAGTTTAACAAACTGAGCACCGACCTGATTCGGATTAAAAACCACACCTTGGTCAGAGGTATCTACAGTCAGACAAAGTGGTTGAGTTTTTTGCGTGTGCGCTGCTCGAAATGCCGCTAGGCTTTGATAGGTATTGCCATCATCGGCTTTTTTCCAAAAGCCCGCTTTTTTAAGCGTCATGTATTCACCTTGGGTAATCGCAACACGATAAGACAAGGCTTTCGCATTGCTCGAATAGCCGACACCGCCCATGACGGACTGACTTGCAGGTGAAGGTGCTGCGACATGACCGATGATGCTTAACTCAGTACGGCCCAAGTTATAAGACAGCGTCGTCGGCGTGGTTCTGGCAGACATTTTGGCTAATTCAAAATTAGATTTACTCCAATTTGAACCATCGTAGTACAGATCTCCAAAACCAAAACTGCGGTCAAACACGCCCGTTTTTTCTGAAAGCTGAATCCACTTTTTACTGATCGGCATATACGCCCATCCACTCACAATCAGTTTGTTATTTTGATCGAGTTGATATTTGACAATACCCGGACAGGTCGTGGTATTGGTATTCCCTTGGGCTGGACAATCAATGGTTTGGTTCCCCATGCCAATAATGCGTAAATTACTGGTGGTATATACCCCTGTGCTAAATGCGGATATCGCAGCAGCATCACCCACCAAGCTCAATGGCTGACTATTTACAGGCATATTTGGCAATATTGCAGTATCTACCAACGGGCCATTTGTAACTGGTGGTGTACTTGGTTTAATCGGTGTCGCCGGGGTTAATGGCGTCAGCGGTGTGCTTGGTTTAACCGGTGTTGCCGGAGTTAATGGCGTCAGCGGTGTACTCGGTTTAACCGGTGTTGCCGGAGTTAATGGCGTCAACGGTGTTGTGGGTATCACCGGAATGATCGGCGCTGTAGGCGTTTCTGGATTTGTCGGTGTTGCAGGCGTCAGAGGGGTTAATGGCGTCGATGGATTTTCTGGTTGCTCTGGTGTGACGGGTTGTTCTGGTGTTGCGGGTGTCAACGGCGTTAAAGGAACGCTGGTTGATGGCGTGGCCGGTGCTGAAGTGTCATCGCTATCGCTGCCACATCCAACCAACATACTCGACGACGCAAGTATCGATCCCATTAATATCACTGAAGATGGTGATGTAAAAACCTTCATAATTCCCCCAATTGAATATTTTTAACGTTTATTGTCTAAAGCAAAAAGATCAATTTAAAATCAATTTCAATCGATTAACTTTATAGATTTAAATAAAATCCCCAAAATTTATTATAATGTATATTACTCAGTTACTTTGTAAAACTTGATACAAATCAACATTTAAACATGAGTTTAAATAGATATACTAAATAGTAATATTTCAAGTGTAGGAAATATAAACGATAGACAATCAATTCAAAGCCTTTATTTAGTCGAGTTAACTTGTCAGGCCTGATATGTATGACAGTTTAAAAATAATATATACCCCACCGAGATAATCCTTGCCCAGACTTTAAAACCCAAGGCCAACGGGCTAAGCTGTAAAGCACTTTACTTATATATAGGCACGGCGATCGCATGAAGCATTTTAAATATATACTCGCAGCACTGAGCATCCTAAGCCTCAGCGCATGTAGCCAAACTGCAGTCAATCCCAATGCACCCGTGGTGCTTGAGCAGCATAAAAATATTCAAGCCGAACCTGCGACCACGCACAATCTCGCGCGTTTAATTCGTCAAAAAGACAACTGTGTGATTGAATTCACGGGTAATTTCCGTTCTGGTCAAGCGACCGAATACTGGATCTTTCAAGCCGATCAATTGATTTCAGCCTTTAGCCAAATGAATGCGGCTGCAGAAAATACTCAAACTGTATTTGATGTGAATGATCCTGAAAAACTGGCCAACTTTAAAATGCTGCAAAAAAACTTTAAAGCAGCACAACTGGCCAAATGTCACTAAGCGGTCAAATCTGAACACTGGATTTTGATTAAGGTATTGATCATTTATTGATTATTTCTGATGTTTGCTTTGCCTTAAAACAGCGAAAATATTCAGTGTTCAGGCCAGTGATGACGGTGTTTTTAAGCTATTGCTTTCACCGGCATTGAACGCTATAGATAGAAAAAAATAATCATGAGCATGCACAATGAAGCACGATATCGTACTGGTGACTGGCGCTACAGGATTTATTGGTTCACACCTGGTTCAGTATTTATTGGCCCGACATTATCAAGTCATTGCGCTGACACGGCGTGAAAACCCACCCTTTCAACAGCATAACTTGCGTTGGATTGGTGATTTCAACCAGATCGAATCGCCGCAGCTCGATTATGTAATTAACTTGGCCGGTGAAAGTATCGGTCAAGGCCGTTGGAGCAAAGCGCGTAAAAAAACCTTGATGGACAGTCGCATCGAAACCACACATGCGCTGTATCAATATCTAGAACAACATAAAATTTATCCCAAATGCATCATCTCAGGTTCTGCGGTCGGCTATTACGGCATTGACCCCTCCGAACAATGGCAAAACAACTGTACTGAACATGCCGATTCCCAAGCCATTTTTATGTCTGAGCTGTGCCAGTACTGGGAGCGGAGTGCGCTGAGTTTTTTTACCCAGAACACCAAGATCATTCGCATGGGCATCGTGTTGGGCCAAGACGGCGGCATTCTCGGGCAAATGCTGCTCCCGATCAAACTCAATTTATTTGGGCGAATGGGACATGGCCGGCAACCCTTGGTCTGGGTGCATTTAGAGGATGTGCTCAGTGCAATCGAGTTTCTGATGCAAAATGATACCGCACAGGATATTTTCAATCTGGTTGCCCCGAGTAAAAACCGCCAATATCAATTTGCCAACTTTGCCGCGCAGCAACTCAAACGTAAACCGTTTTTTTCTATGCCGAGTCAGGTATTGCAATGTGTCTTGGGCGAGCAGTCACAGTTGATTCTAAATGGTCAATTCGTTACGCCGCATGCGCTTGAACAAGCAGGCTTTAAATTTAAATTCACCCAACTTGAGCATGCTTTAGATCACCTACTTCGCGCACGCGCATAACCAGATCGCAGCGTGGGTCCTCAGTCTAACTTTCGATGCAGTTAGATGTAGATAGGAATACGGATTTGACATACTCCCTCCACTAAGTTTCAACAACTTTAGTGGGGGAATCTTTGCGACCTGAAAAATACTTCTAAGAAGAATATCTAACCTTTCGATGCCACACCTGCACTGACAAGTATCGTGGCACAGGAACTCTTTATACAACGCTAATTTTATTGTGTCCTAGCGCATCAGCTAGTGCGAATAACCGCACGTTCTTTCCTGCATTTACGTCACGATCATGCTCAGCAGAACAGCTTGGGCAGCACCATGAACGTATATGCAAGGGTAACTTTGGCATAACATAATTACAGCTTGAACACGTTTTCGAGCTTGGCATAAATCGACCAATCTTGAGAATGTTCTTACCATTCCATGCCGCCTTGTAACTTAATAAAGTGAGAAACTGCCCCCAAGCCACATCCGATATTGCCTTGGCAAGTTTGCGATTTTTCACCATATTTTTTATTGCTAAATCTTCTACCGCATAACTGGTCGCTTGGTTTTCACAGATCAATGTATGCGTGAGTTTATGATGTAGGTCTAATCTTTGATTGCGCACCCTTTCATAAATGCGGGCAACACTGAGTTTTTGACGTTGATAATTTTTCGATTCTTTCTTTTTTCGAGCAAAGATTTTTTGCTGTATGGCTAAGCGTTTTTGCGCAGTCTTCAAATGGCGTGGATTCTTAATCTTTTGCCCATCCGACTTGATCAACATGTGCTCCAAGCCTAGATCAATCCCAATGGTCAGATCTGGATCAACAACCGTAGCTGTGGGCTGCACTTGCTCAACCTCAACCAAGATCGCGGCATAATACTTAGCTGTGGCTGTTTTGCTAAGGGTAACTGTTTTAATCTTGCCCTCAAATTCACGACTAAAAACAGTTTTAATCCCTTTGATTTTAGGAATATTCAAAACCCCACTGGCAAAGTTTACTGAGCAATGCTGAGGGCATTGATAGGATCGCTGAGGGATTTTTTTGGATTTGAATTTAGGGAACTTGGCGCGACCCTTGAAGAAGTTTCCAAAGGCGGTATAAACATGCAATAAGCTACTCAATAAAGTTTGGCTGTTTACTTCATTTAGCCATTCATATTCGGTGGTTTTTTTGAGTGCGACAAGTTGATCTTGAATCTCTTTTCGAGTGAGTGATTTTTTATTTTCTTCATAGAATTTCTGTTGCAGATTCAAAGCCCAATTAAAAGTAAACCGAGCGCATCCGAAGTGTTTTTCAATCAACACTCGCTGATCTTTATTCGGGTAAATGCGGTATTTAAACGCTTTTAATTGGGTTTGATTCATGGCTATAGATTTACCAATACTTCTATTTGGCAAACGATTTGAAGTCACACTATCATCGTCTATACAAGCGAATAAACCATTTTGTTTTAGTA
>JASLJB010000059.1 GCA_030152605.1 Acinetobacter sp.
ACCCGACCCAATCAAACCATCATCCCGGTACTGCGCATCTTTGATCTTGCTGCGGCCCGAGCATTTTACCTTGATTATCTGGGGTTCAAGATCGATTGGCAGCATCAGTTTGGAGAAAACTTTCCACTCTACCTACAAATCTCAAAGGCAGATTTGATCTTACAGTTGTCACAGCATCATGGTGATGTGACTCCAGGCAGTTACATACGCATCTGGATGCAAGATCTAGAAGGTTTTGCATTGCAATTACAAAGTCATGACTACAGGTTTGCTAAACCGGCACTACAGCACACCGAGTGGGGAACGCTGGAGTTGAGCATACTTGATCGATTTTCCAATCGGCTGTGTTTCTGGCACGACCTTGAGTTATGAGCGGCTTATTTCAAATTAACTTGTGTGACACTTTGAAGCATCAATAAAACTCATGTTGAGGTGATGGGAAAGCTGCGCTGTTTAGTGAATAATAAACTCAGGATTCATCTGTCAAGGAGTGAGAGATGCAAGTGGTGGGTTATTTACATAATGCGGATCTATTGATCGAGGATGAGCAGCATGTGGCTGTGATTGGTGAAAGTCACTATGTGTTGAGCCTCGGTGATCGGGTATATTTGCAGAAAAATCTCGATGCCCAATCTCATCTCTACGCGGTTGAGATTTCATTTTTAAGCGCAGGGCATGTGCAGCGACATCCCGATCAAGTCCAAGTACGTTTTTTAGGCTGTCGTGAACTGCTACAACAATACTTGAATTCCACCACCGTGCATTGATGCTTGCGGTGGTGTGCACAGGATGTGAGCCGAGGATGAATATCTGTTCACTTCGACGCAACAGCGTAGATATTTAGTCTATAGTGCTGTTTTATCAATGACTTTGCCTAGTGACTATGCTTCACTATAACGCGTTATATTTGAGTGTATCTTGTGGATTCGCTATGAATTGTCTACAGACCCGAGTACGATGGGCTGCTGATGCGTGTCAAGTCGATACGATTCGAACCCCCTACATTTATTTATAAAATAATGGTCATCACGAATAAAGACGTTCGTTGCATTAACTTTTGCCTTGATTTTTAGTAAAATTTGGCTGTCCATACTATCCGTGAAGCTTTTGACAAGCTGGAATTTGCGGGTAGTTTTTTAAAAAAGAGGAATAAACTGTGCTAGAAGCTTACCGCCAACACGTAGAAGAACGTGCCGCACTCGGAGTCCCACCGAAGCCACTTGATGATGTTCAAACCGCTGCATTGGTTGAACTATTCAAAAATCCACCGGCTGGTGAGGAAGCATACTTAGTTGATTTGCTTGAAAACCGTGTCCCTGCTGGTGTAGACCAAGCTGCGTACGTTAAGGCTGCTTTTTTAGCTGCACTTGCTAAAGGCGAAGCCACATCTGCATTAGTTTCTAAAGAGCGTGCTGTTTACTTACTGGGCACCATGCTCGGTGGTTATAACGTTGCGCCATTGGTTGAGTTGTTAGACGATGCTGCGCTTTCTGGTTTAGCCGCTGAAGCGTTGAAAAAAACCCTGTTGGTATTTGATGCGTTCCATGACGTTGCTGAAAAAGCCAAAGCGGGCAATGCGAATGCGCAAGCTGTTCTTCAGTCTTGGGCTGATGCTGAATGGTTCACCAGCCGTCCAGACGTTCCTGAAGAAATCAAAATCACTGTATTGAAAGTGACTGGCGAAACCAACACCGATGACTTGTCACCTGCACAAGACGCGTGGAGCCGTCCAGACATTCCATTACATGCCAACGCAATGTTGAAAAACGAACGTGATGGCATCAACCCTGAAAAACCAGGTGAAGTCGGTCCACTGAAACAAATCGAAGCCTTAAAAGCGATCGGTAACCAAGTGGCTTACGTGGGTGACGTTGTTGGTACAGGTTCAAGCCGTAAATCAGCGACTAACTCAGTACTTTGGTTTACAGGCGATGATATTCCGCACATTCCAAACAAAAAAGATGGCGGCGTATGCTTAGGTTCTAAAATTGCACCGATCTTCTTTAACACCATGGAAGATGCAGGCGCTTTACCTGTAGAAATCGACGTATCGAACATGAACATGGGTGATGAAGTCATCCTAAAAATCGATCACGCTGCTGCAAAAGTCACTGCGTTTAAAGATGGCGCTCAAATTGCTGAAGCTGATCTTAAAACCCCAGTACTGCTTGACGAAGTTCGTGCCGGTGGTCGTATCAACTTGATCATTGGTCGTGGTTTAACCACTAAAGCACGTGAAGAGTTGGGTCTACCTGTTTCAACTGTGTTCCGTACACCAGTTCAACCAGAAAACACCAGCAAAGGCTTCACGCAAGCACAGAAAATGGTTGGCCGTGCATGTGGTCTTCCAGAAGGTCAAGGCGTTCGTCCAGGTACTTACTGTGAACCACGTATGACGACTGTGGGTTCGCAAGATACTACCGGTCCAATGACACGTGATGAGTTGAAAGACTTGGCATGCTTAGGTTTCTCTGCAGACCTCGTGATGCAATCTTTCTGTCACACTGCTGCATATCCAAAACCAGTTGACGTACAAATGCAACACTCACTCCCGGACTTCATTATGAACCGTGGTGGTGTGTCATTACGTCCAGGTGACGGTATTATTCACTCTTGGTTAAACCGTATGCTTCTTCCGGATACTGTTGGTACTGGCGGTGACTCACATACACGTTTCCCAATCGGTATTTCTTTCCCTGCAGGTTCTGGTCTTGTTGCGTTCGCTGCAGCCACTGGTGTAATGCCATTGGATATGCCTGAATCAGTATTGGTGAAATTCAAAGGTAAAATGCAGCCTGGTATCACGCTACGTGACTTGGTACATGCAATTCCTTACTACGCGATCCAAGAAGGCGATTTGACTGTAGAGAAGAAAGGTAAGAAAAACATCTTCTCTGGTCGTATCCTCGAAATCGATCTACGTGAAATGGAAACTGAGCTGACTGTTGAGCAAGCATTTGAATTGTCTGATGCGTCTGCTGAACGTTCTGCTGCGGGTTGTTCAATCACTTTGTCTGAAGAGAAAGTGGCTGAATACCTACGTTCAAACATCACCATGTTGAAATGGATGATCTCTGAAGGTTATGGCGATGCACGTACTATGGCGCGCCGTGTTGAAAACATGGAAAAATGGTTGGCTAACCCAAGTCTGTTAACTGCAGATGCGGATGCTGAATACACCAAAGTCTATGAAATCGACCTTGCAGACATCAAAGAACCTGTACTTTGCTGCCCGAACGATCCAGATGATGCAAAACTATTGTCTGACGTTCAAGGCGTGAAAATCGACGAAGTATTCGTTGGTTCTTGTATGACCAACATTGGTCACTTCCGTGCGACGGGTAAATTACTTGAGAAAGTACCGGGTGGTACTTTGTCTACACGTCTATGGATTGCGCCGCCAACACGTATGGATGAGCGTCAATTGATGGAAGAAGGTTTCTATAACATCTATGGTAAAGCTGGCGCGCGTACTGAAATGCCAGGTTGTTCATTGTGTATGGGTAACCAAGCACGTGTTGCACCGAACACCACGTGTGTTTCAACGTCTACACGTAACTTCCCGAACCGTCTAGGTCAAGGTGCAAACGTTTACTTGGCATCTGCTGAGCTTGCGTCTGTTGCAGCGGTATTGGGTAAACTCCCAACACCTGCTGAATACCAAGAATATGCGGCTCAAATCGACAGCATGTCTTCAGATATCTACAAGTATTTAAACTTTGATCAAATGTCTGACTACACCGATGCTGCTGCTGAAGTGGACACCAAGAAAATCTCTGCGGCTCAATTGGCTTAATTGATCGCGTGAATTTTCTACAATTCACTTGAATATGCATTGAAAATGGGGCTGATCATTCAGCCCCATTTTTTTATCTATAAACGGGTAAATTTGCCTACAAGCTATGTCTGGTCAGCATTTCATTGCCTTGCTTATATTGTTACAAGGGATGAACTTGGCTGAAATAAGCACTTTCTTTGCCACGAGCATGCTTTTGCGGTGCTATAATGGCTCAAGATTGATCGCTGTTTTACAGGAGAAGGTCATGATCTTTTTTTCTACAGAACGTCAGATCCGCAAGAAACTGCTTGAGAATTCAGACAGTAGTAAATACATTCGCGAAGATGCTGATCCTGAAAAGGTGGTGGCAGAGACCATGCGTTTAGTCCAACTCGAATTGGCACGTAAAAAAGAAGAGCGCTTGTCTAAAATGTTGTCTGAGACCCAAGGATTAGCCAGTGAATGAACGGTTTAATCTTAGTACTCAGTATCATTGTTATTGGTTATATTTATCAAAGCATTAACTTAGTTACCAAGTACTCCACCAGCGAAATGCCGGTACATCATTTATATTATAAAAGTGCAGTCATTGGTTTTATCTTTTTTTCAATCAGTTTAATCATTACTTTTTTTGCTCTATTTCTAAGCTCACTGATCGACTATCAATTCGATAAGAACTTTATTCAAAATATCGAACTGCTGCCAAATCTCTATATTATCTGGGCCATTGGTTTTGGCGTATCCTTGGTGATTTGTCTATTCTTCGTCTGGTTAAAAAACTATATCTTGTTGCGTGGCATAGATCGGGTCAACAATATCAATAAAATCTACGCCATGACCCTGACCACACCACTCGACAAGCTATTAAATAATTCTGCTTTTTTATCTGAAAGCGACTTTAAAAATAAAATTATTATGCTGACCATGCATGACAAGAAAATCTATGTCGGCACGGTATTTCCTGATCGTAAGATCTTTGAACGCTTTCTCTATGGACAAACTGAATTTATATTCTGTCCGATTTATAGCGGCTATCGCAACAAAGACACTTTGGAGTTGGTGATTACCACGGATTATCTACAAGACAAAGATATCGACAACACCAAATATCAAATCATTTTAAATCGCAAAAATATTATTACTGCGACCAAGATCGACTTGGATACCTTGTTTGATTTTATGTATAAAGAAAACCTACTCAGTAAGCTGACCCAGGCCTTTAACAAGAAATATCCTTTGCTGATTTTTATGAAAAATAAAAATATATACATCGGACGCTTGATTGATGATGTTTCAGCCTACGCCACACTGAATGAACTGAATCATTTGGGGATGAGTTTAAGTTATCAGTGTGTCTATGAGCGCGATCAGCCAATTAATCAACAATGTTATGACTTTCAGACTTTGAGAGACTTATATTGTGGGATTAACTTTAAGGAAATTGAGAGTATTTGGTTTCGTAGCAAACCGGAACCGATCTGGATCAAAGACAAAAGAATCTCAGCAGAAATGCTACTCAAACTCTTTGATTATCGACGCATGCATTGAGATCTGGGTATAGCAAACTTTTGCTCATTGATTTATATTTTGCTCTATTCAATATGCTGTAAAGATTGCAAATGTCTAAATCTAAGTGGATTAAGCAAGGGAAGTCCAAGAAGAAAAAGTTTTATCCACAAAAGCGTTATAGTTTTGCCGATCAATATCTGAAAGAGCAGCAACAGGCAATTGAACAGCAAAAGATTGAGGCTGAGCCCGAAGCTGAATTTGTCGAGATGCGTGGTGAGTTAAACTATATTTTAGGTATAGCGACTCAGTATTTTATCTTGATATTTTTCATATACATGTTGAGTTTAATTTTAACTCTACTCCCAATTTTTTTCGATCCATTTGGGCTGTGGGCGAATTATGACGCAGATTATTTTATTGGTGACTATTGGAAGTTCTTGCTCGCGATTCATATATTAGTTCCTATCTTGATTATTTTTGCATCTCGAAAACCCAGTACAAGATCAGGCAAGTGGATTAAAAACTATGTGGTTGCAGCACAAGGCCTGAGATTAATTCACTACGATCAAACAGAAACTTTTATCGACTACCAAGATATGCGTTATGTGACTGTGGTGAGGCAAGGGACCGGGATTGATAAGCTTGAGCTGCATTATTACTGCGCTGAGCAAAATATCACGGTGAAAAGAGTTCCCATGTTTCAGACCGATTTTTTTATTGCTGCTATTTATCCGATTAAAAATGAGCGGGCACTGATCAGTCATTTTTTACAACAGCTGCATAAAAAGAAACCGCACTTGGTTCAAAACCTACGTAGTTTGTGTTTGCTCAATATAGATGAAGACACATTTGTGCTCGATCAAAAAGCACAGCGTCGAGATCGATATTATACAATTCTGTTTTGGATCATTATGCTGCTGATTCTTGTCGGCGTATTTTATGTCTTAGATTAAGAAGCAAATGCTTTTGTGATATGACACTTGTTTAGATGCAGCTTGCAAGATATCGGTTATGCAACACCAAAACTCGATGTACGTGCAGTGGTTTTTCAGCACGATAAAATACTCCTCACGCGTGAAGTACAAGATGGGCGATGGTCATTACCCGGTGGATGGGCAGATGTGGGGTATTCGGCAAGTGAAAATGTCGTGAAGGAGGTTTTAGAGGAAACTGGTATACAAGTCAAAGTCACTCAACTTCTTTCTCTGCTGGATTATCGTAAACATCCTTATCCAGCGATGTTTCTGCATGCCTATAAAGCATTTTTCTTATGTGAGGTCATTGGGGGTGAGCTTCGTGCAAGTCTTGAAACCAGTGAGTCCGGATATTTCAGTATCGATGAGTTACCACCAATCTCTGAAGGTCGAGTTACAACCGCACAAGTGAAAGATTTATTCTCTTATATAGTAAATCCAGCGACTCAAACCTACTTTGATTGAAAATACTCTTCATTAAAATAGGTCTGAATTTTCAGAGGCGTGACTTTACTTCACTACACCTGAATAGACATAGCCTGTTTTACCTAATTGATAGCGTAAATACTTGTGCTGCGGCACATCGTTTTGATCGAGTAGCATTACATCAACTGTCGTTGGGCCGATCCGAAAATAATCTGGGCTATCTTGCGCATTGTTGTAGTGACGACAGCTAAAGTCTACGGAGATGTCATGATTGGTTTGGTTTTTGGATTTGAATACATAAGCCTTGAGTAATTGCTTTTTACCCATTTCGACGGCGCGTATATCATAGGCACCTGAGCAATTGTCACCCTTATAATAGCTTTGAACTAAATAGACGACTTTATTTTGAATCTTGACTTGTTGCACATTGGAGGTGTGGAAACCGGTTTCAAATTCATCAAATTTGGTATTTTGACCAATATGATATTGCACATAATTACTCGCTTCTCCCATGCTGCCACCATAACCCACATTGAAATTATAAAATTTCAGTTTTTTATCTGGTGAGTATTTGATATTTACGAACCCATGTTCTGAGAGTTTTGGAAAGTCATAGCTAAAACTAGCGGGGTCTTGTGCCAGCGCGCTTGATACGACATCTTCTACGTCATGATTGATTTCGTAAAAAGGAGCATCTTTATATTTACTGACCAGATCATTTTCCATTTTTTTAAGTGCAGCCAGATCTGCAAAGGCCAGTACAGGCAGACTCATGATTAAAGCACTGAGTAGCTTAAATGTCGTGGTATGAAGTCGATTCATGATGATTCTCAAGCATTCTGTATATTGATCTTAAACACTTTTCTTATATTAATAAATCTTTGATTAAAACATACAGCATCAGTTCAAAAAAGAAATGATAGGTGTAGCCATGCCCGAACTATGAAAGATCGAAACAGGGCAAGCCAAGGAAGTCGAGCTTTGGGTGATGAGGTTTATCCACCTTAATCTTCTTTTACACACTTAAATCTGATTTCAGTCTTGGGGAAATTTCCAAAAATATAGGGTGGTCTCGCGTCCTTGGTTTCTAAAACTTTTACGCTTTTACCCGTTTTACTACATTCAGAATAAGCCTCTTTCATCGCCTCAGCCTTTAGCGTCCCCATTCCTGTAAATCCAGTTGCTGCTTGGCGGGATACCATGTATGTGTTTCCACCCATAGGTACAATCCCTGAATTTGCGGCACAACCAGATAAAATGAGACAGCTACTCAAAATTATCACTGTAAATATTGGTGTGGTATGCATTTTGGAAGACCCTTACTGATTTAGAATTTATATCATAATTTATTTCACTCCGATGCAGAGTGAATTGATAAATAAAAATAACGCGTGCTGCCCACGTAGGGTGAAATACAAGAAAGGTTGTGTTCTCGCCGCTGTCTAATATCTGATATCAAATCAATTTTTTTTAAAGTGTGAGCTCAATTGGATTGAACGTGGTCATGACGTTATGTCCTACAAGGGAAACTCGAATTACGCCAAAATTACGCCAAATATTTATAAACCATTTATTTTAAACAATAAAAAGCCCCATGGTTAGGGGCTAGTCGTATATAAATCAAAGTTTATATACTGTAAGAGGCTCATCTCAAACTGCGCGTATTAAAACATATTTAATCTCTGAGAGAAAGCATATTTACAGCAGGGATGATTTTAAATGCTCAGAAAAAACTTCAGCCCCTGACGGGGCTGAAGTTTTAATCAATAAGAACACATTCGCTAAGACTTAGTTTGCAACTTTAGCCGCTTGAACATTGGCATCGTTGGCTGCTTGGCGAGTTGGGGTATAACGTAAGCCAAGGGTGCTGCTGGTGTATTGACGAACTTGGTCAAGTAACACTGGATCAGTGCTCAAATCTTTTTGATAGGATTTGATGATCTCATGCAACATTGGATTCCATTTTCCAGCCACTTGGTCTGGGAATGATTTTTCCAATAGACTCAACATGATGTATGGAGAGGTTGAAGCACCAGGTGACGCACCAAGAAGGGCAGTCACAGTTCTGTCTGGAGAAACAAAGATCTCAGTACCAAACTGCAGTTTCGCAGGTTTACCCGGCGCATTTTTAATGATTTGAACACGTTGACCCGCGTGGTTTGCTGTCCAGTCTTCAAATTTTGCTTCAGGGTAGTATTTTTTCAATTCATTGAATTGATCTTTTTGTGACATGGCCACTTGGCTGACCAAGTATTTAACCAAATCAAGGTTTTCTAAACCAATGCTTGCCATTGGAACAACGTTGTTTTTGTTGGTCGCATCCATCAAGTCAAACTGTGAACCATTTTTCAGGAACTTGTTTGAATAGGTCGCGAATGGGCCAAACAATACATATTTTTTACCGTCGATATAACGAGTATCAATATGTGGAACCGACATTGGAGGCGCACCGAGTTCAGCACGGCCATATACTTTAACGCTATGTTGTGCAGTCACTTCAGGATTATCAGTCATCAAGAAAATGCCGCCGATCGGGAAGCCAGCATATTGTTTGCTTTCTTCAAGACCAGTCAGTTGCAACATTTTGATCGCAGCACCGCCAGCACCGATAAACACAAAACGTGTTTTCACGTGGCTTTTCGCACCAGTTTTTAAGTTGGTGTACGAAATAGTCCAAGTTTTATCAGCATTTGGGCTAATACCAGTCACTTCAGTCGAAGTTTCTAGGCTGAATTTTGGTTGTTGTTTCAAGTGATCAACCAATTGCGTGGTGATGGCGCCATAGTTCACATCAGAACCGACTTCCATCCGTGTTGCAGCAACTTTTTGACTTGGATCACGACCTTGCATGACCAATGGTGCCCATTGTTTGATTTCTTCAGCATTGTCAGAGTATTTCATGCCTTGGAACATTGGGTTTTCAATCATGGCCGCATAACGTTTTTTCAGGAAGTCGACGTTATCGCCCCAAACAAATGCAATGTGCGGAACAGGATTGATGAAAGTGTTTGGTGCTTTAAGAACGCCATTTTTAACTTGATAGGCCCAAAATTGTTTGGTCACTTCAAATTGTGAAGCCGTGTTAACGGCTTTGGTGATGTCCATTTTACCGTCTTTTTCAGAGGTATAGTTCATTTCCATGAAGCCGGAATGGCCAGTACCCGCGTTGTTCAAGCCTTTCGAACTTTCGAGGGCGACTTGATCCAAGCGCTCGTACATGTTGATTTTCCAATCTGGCTCAAGCTCAGAGAGGTAAGTCCCCAAGGTCGCGCTCATGATCCCACCACCGATCAAGACCACATCAACTGGCTGTTCGTCAGCTGCTGTTTTTACGGGTTTGGATGCAATGGGTCTAAACAAGAATGCAATGGCGAGAATGATCGCGATCGCAATGACGATGAGAAAATATTTTAAAACTTTATTCATTGAGATAACTATTCTTAAGAAAGTTGTAACATTAGTAAAACTTTAAAAAAGAATTAACAATGGAGAAGGTGTTGACTTATGTAAATTACTTACAAAGCACAAACCTATCTTGGATTACAACCAGTGACTGTTGAATTGTGGGGGTATAAGGTGAATGAATGTCGACATTGAGTCAGTTTTCATGTTGCGAGGCTGAGAACTTGTTCAGCAAAAAGCATTGCTGAATTCACAGTAATAATCACGCTTTTAACACCAATATGCGACCCAATCTGAGGGACCCACAATTAAGAATTTTTCGAGGGTGAAAATAATACACCTATCTTTAAAAAAATTAAACAAAAAAATATAAAATCAATCAGACAAATGTCGAATGTTTTCTGAAAAGAACTTAAAGATCAATGGTATTTAGCATGTAAGCAAAATTAAAAATGCAGGCCTTGCTACGAGTCTAAACCCGAGTTTGCAAGGAATTTGAGTGAAAGTTATATGATTTTATCGGCTTGGATCAGCGTTGATGCGCCGTACGACAATGTGAAAATTAAGCTGAAAAAGGAGAGTTTCTTTGCGGAAGTTGCAGGATAGAATCCCCAAGACTTTGTTCGAGGCCAAAAATTTCGGCACGTTTCAGGATTAGCTCGGCCCAGTTACGATGTGTGGTCGGTTCCAGCATGGCGCCACGACTTTTAAACACCGCTTGGGCTTCGTGATTGAGTATTTGCAGTGCGTCTTGCACATCCTCGGCATCGACGCGATAGGCTTGATGGATCAGTTCTATTTGCTTGGGATGAATCGCTGTCTTGGTCAGCAAACCATGGATTAAATCCTGCTGGATTTCCTGTTGTAATAATGCGTTATTGCTAAAGTTTTCACAGACTGGCGCACTCATCTGAAAGCCGAGCGGGATGAATTGACCTACCAATTGTGCAATCAACATACCTATCGGAGTGTGATAAAGAGTGGTAGTGCGTGGCCGTCTGAGCTTGAGACAGGAGAGCAAATCATTGCCCCCGATGCGTAGGCACAGCACCTTATGAAAGTCATATTTCAGGGCTTGTTTGAGTTCATGAATATGCCCCATATCGAAGATTTCTTCAGTTTCTAAGGTGGGCATCAATTGCAGTTGCGGATCGAGATTTTCTTGCCAGATTTTTAGATTATTGAGATGAAATTTCGGCAGCACCATGCCATCAAAGAAATGATTCAGCTGCCAATCCATGAGGTGCTTGGCCATTTCAGTATGTCGCGGGCGGATAAACAGCGCTGGCAAGCCAATCTTCGGCTCAGCTTGACGGCGTAGGAGTAGATTTTTTAAGTTCATCATCGCAGTGGGGATCTCGTGTTCAGCAATAGAGTCTTCTAAGCAGATGATCAGTGAACGTAACTGCGGATATTTCAAACCCTGTGTGATCGACCAAAGTTCGTGATGCGTGGCTGGGATATACAGGGTGGCACCGAGTTCAAGTGCATTTGAGAGTTTAGCCATGTTGATGTCTTCCTTTCATATTTTTTGTTTTTCTCTGATAGGTGTTGAGCGATCAGGTCGTTATTCTAAGATGTTTTGAATGAGCGTCGCTGCACGGTAAGGTCCGAGCTGAGTGCCGACCGTATCGATCGGGACTTGATGTTGCTGTGCTAAATGTATGAGCAGTTGAACGTTGGGGTCGCTGTGGGACTGAACCAAGATTCGATCCGGGATTCGACGTAGCACGGCACGTGTTGCTTCTGCAATACTGGGTTTAATGCGATTGATGTCGTTGATCTGGTATTGTTGTTGAATCCACTCTATCGTGCGATGGCAGTCTGCAAATTGTTGCGCTCGATCTTGTTGTTGCCACAGCGCGTGTTGTTGGGTTGGATGTGCATCCATCAGTTGCAAGATACGTTGCACGAATTGAACCGAGATATCGTGTGCTTGTAGCTGTGGATAGAGAATACAAGCATGCCAGTGATGCGGATTAAAGCAATCTTTTTCACTGAAGGCCAAGTCACTATCTTGTATTAAAATCGTTCTTGAGGTCAGGCCGGATACCACGGCCCCCAAGACCCCGGAAGGAATGAGCCAATCTTCAGCGCTGGCACTCAACCAAGTACAACCTGCCACATCGGCCAAGGTCACTAGACGTGGCATGTCCCACTCAGGATCAAACAGCTCAGGTCGATGTCGCAGACTGCGACGCAGTTCTTGCGCGATCGCTCCTTTGCCTGTCCAGCCATCAACAAATACAATGCAATCCGCACCATGCGTGGCAATGATCGCGTTGAGAGCAGCATGATCGATGCCACGATCCCGTATGATGCTGATGCCATAATGAAAACACGCTTGATGCTGGGCAATACAATGCTTAAGCAAAACCCCTATGGGCACGCCAGCGCGGACTAAGCTCACCAAAACAATGCCTTGTTGTGAAAAGCGCATGCGTAATTGATTGGCCAGCATTTGGATCTCTTGTGCCAATCGCATGGCTCCAGTCTGCATCGCTTGCTCAAAATAGTACACATGTTCAGGACTCGGCGCGGCCTCTAAGCTGATCATTTCAGAATAATGTGCTTGTCCAGATTGGATGAGGTGCTCTTTGTCTGCAATATCGATCGGCTGAATCTGATCTTGGCGCAGTAAAAAGGTAATATCTGCTGCACGATAACTGCCATGAAATCCACGCCGTTGTAACGTGTTGAACAATATAGGTTCAGGCTGTTGCGACGGTATGGGCTGAAACTGGCGTGATTTAGACATGGCCGAAATATCCTTTTAATTGTGCATCGCGTACCACAGCGATTTCAGTCAAACGATGCAGTTGGCTATGTTTCGGCATACCAAACCAATCACAGCAGCTTAGAAATCCAAAATCAGACAAGCTATCCCCAAAACCCAAAATCACCCGCTGCTGTAAATGTTCATGCTTGTTGAGGTAGAAACTGACGGCGTTCTGTTTGGAAATCGCCTTGGGGATAATCGCTAAATTGTTGCCATTCAGATGCATATAAAACTGCTCATGCAGAGCGATCGGGAGTTTTTTGATGATCTTGGTGAGAAACAAGGGGCGGTCATGCTGATTTTGTTTGGCCACAGCGTAAATTTTTAAACCATATTCTTCAACGACCCAGGTGCGCACACTGCCAAACTCAGCGGCATACTGTTGAATTTGCGCGATTAAATCTTGCATATGCAGCTGGAGTGACTTCAATTGTTGCTGTTGAATCTCAAGCCACTCTGAGTCGATCTGCTGTTGAGCGTCGATGATGCTGCCGCCATGTGAGCAAATCGCCGCAGACTGGAACGGCAGTTTGACCCGCGCTAAGGCATCGATCGAACGCGCCGTCACGGGGATCACCTCAGCAGATGCAAATAACCAATCACTAAACAGCTGTTGCTTGGGCTGCATATAGGCCAAGGCTTGACCATGTTGGTCGAGACTGGCGATCCGCGCATGGGCATTGGGCGGAGCACGACGTTGAGTTTGAAATAAGGTGTCATCCAGATCGATAAAGATCAACGGTTTGATGCTCATAGCTGATGATTTCCAGGTTTTGAATCAGTTGAAATAAATGCGGGTCCACACTGTGCTGCGCGGTTTCAATGACCAAGAACACGCGATCAAAATCTTGATGACTAATGTTGTAGGCATAGTTTTGCATGCCTAAGCCATAGTTGTCTTTGAAGGCGCAGATACTTTGAATGGCATGACCCAACATGATCGGCGAGCGTGTGGTGGCACTAAACTGCACATCCAAGCCTTGCTTTGCCAAGCGCTCTGCTATCAAGAACGGCAGCCACATAAATTCGCCTGAACCAAGGATCAAGACTTTATCTTTTGGGTTGATATAGGGCAGCTCACGCCACGGTTGTAACTCGAGATAGCTGGGTTCTCGTCCCCAGGTCTGCGGTGCGATGCACTCAAACATTCCATGTGCGGTAGAACTCACATCCGGCATGGCTTGTGTCAGTGGCAGATGGTTGGGATGCCATTGCCAATTGCCATGGATTAAGGCCACACATTCGATCGGGATGCCTTGATATGTTTTGGGCAGTAGCCCATCGCTCCAGTTGACCAGACTGACCAAGATAATGCGTTGTACTTGGCGTAGATTGGCTTGTTCGAGGCTGTGAAGCAGATTGAAAAAAGTTTTTCCGGTGGAGATTTCATCATCCACCAAGATCAAGGTACGGGTATTTATGATGTGCGCATGAATCAACGGATCGGGTGAGCTATAAAAAAACTGATCTTGGGCATGACTATGTTCTTCTAAAAAATCCCCCAGTTTGGGAATCCCATAGGCAGGATGCCGCGTGGTGGTCATAAACACGGCTTGCTGACGATGGTTTTGGCTTTGACTATAGCTGTGGCTGTGGCTGTGGCTCAGGTGGTCGCGTTGAGCGAGTGCACGATATACACCGGCACCAAGACAGACCGCTGTTTCAGCCATGCCGATGACTGTGATTGGTGTGGGCAAGTCGGGCGCTAACATCTGGGCCAGATCATGATAACTACGTTGCATTAACTCAGGTTGCACCGGGATGTGCTTACCTAATACTTTGGACACAAATAAAAATGCCCGTTTGGGATTGATCCGCTCTGCAAAGTCTAGCAGTTGGTCTAGCGTCCAATGTGGATGCTGTTGTTTGACGTGGATACAAAGGTGGCCACGACTGAGTTGAATGCTTCTCTTCATTTTATTATTTTTAAAATATTCATTATTGAGCGATCACTATACAACAGAAAAAATCATCGATTAATGCTTTTCAAGCAAACAGCGCTGAAGCGAATCATTTCGCATGCGCACATCGACATAAGTTCAACTGCTTATACGATCAGATCACAATTCAATTTCACATCATTGGCAAGCGCATGCAACATGCGGCCTAAACTGTTGTTAAGCACATAAACTTAAATCTAAGTGTTGTTTTAAACAGTTTGATTTTAATTTGGCACTGCGCAAGCGGGCATTGCAGCCGATGCATGAGAATCTTGCTGTACTGATCAGGCTGCTAGCAACAGGCTGATGTACACCGCTGATCGCATGAATAAGATGTTGAAAATGAGTTGTAAATATCACAGATACAGACGGAAATAGCAGCTGACAAGCAGGCTGAAAATAAGCCTGAGTTGAAGATGACATCCTGACTGGGTTTAAGCCGATCAACAAAATGATTCAAAACAATCCCTATACACAGGCTAAAATTTTGATTCTTGCCACGGGCAAAGCCAATCGACTGGATTAATGTCCAATAAATCTACAGGTATTATCAATAATTTACTGAATCTTGGTGCAATTGATTTAAACTTGTCGTCGATGGTTGATTTAAAACTGTGTCATGAAAAATTATTTAATGGTTC
>JASLJB010000062.1 GCA_030152605.1 Acinetobacter sp.
GTCGGTGCAAAAAATACCCCTGCCAGTAAAACACTACTTGCCAGCATCGTAATACTATTCACCCATAATAAGAGTAATGTGCTCGCTGCAGTTGCCACGCCTCCGAGTAATAAAAGATGCTGTAAAGACATTTTCAATTTAACTGCACCAAATAATAAGCCAGCTAAACATGAACTTAACGCATATGCAGAAAGCACCAAACTGGCAGCTGCAGGCTGACCAAGATGTTCAGCAAAGGCGACACTAACGATATCAATCGTACCTACAATGATTCCCATTCCGACCATTAACAATGTCAGCAAGCGTATCTGAACAAGCATAATGATTGAGCCTGAACGCTTATGAGTTAAATCTTGTGTGTCGATTTGGGGTTCTGTACCCCGTTGTAACACCAATAGAAATACACCGATAATCAACAACAATGTTGCAACCAATAAACTTGCTTGTGCTAACACTGCTACCGATAAACCAACAGACAATGGCGGGCCGATAATAAAGGTGACTTCATCTAGGACTGTTTCTAGTGAGTAAGCGGTTTGTAATTGAGCTTGTCCAGCATATAGTGCCGACCAACGCGCCCTTACCATGGCAGATATACTGGGCATAAAACCCGCCAATAATGCCCCCACAAACAACGTCCAATCAGCAGCCTGCCACCATGAAGCAAATACCAATATCAATAAACCAATACTGCTGATCGTTGTTACGATAGGCAGTATGCGGCTTTGTCCATATTGATCAACTAACTTTGATACTTGGGGCGACACTAATGCGTATGTCAATACGAATACCGCAGACACTGTACCTGCCAGCGCATAGCTCCCCCTCTGTTGAGATAACATAACAATGATACCAATGCCGGTCATCGGTAAGGCAATCCGAGCCAATAAGCCAGCCAAAGCAAAACCTTGGGTACCCGCGACACAAAATAATTCTCTATATGGACCAATCATCAGACTCTCCTGAATACAATCTCTTGCAAACATATAAGGATTCAGTAAAAATACATACACTGCGTATGAATAAAGCATACATTCATACGCAGTGTATGTAAATAATCATACGAAACGTATGTAAGGAGAAATTGATGGTTCGTCGTACTCGTATTGAAATGGAAGAGACCCGTGCTGCACTCATTACGATGGCTCGAAAAGTCTTTAGTGAACGCGGTTATGCCGATACCTCAATGGATGATCTCACCGCACAGGCAGGTTTCACTCGTGGTGCGTTGTATCACCATTTTGGTGATAAAAAAGGATTACTGGCTGCAGTCGTTGCACAAATCGATCATGAAATGGATCAACGTTTAGATGTGATCTCCGAACAAGCTAAAGATATTTGGTCAGGATTTAGTCAGCGTTGTCATACTTATCTAGACATGGCAATAGAATCAGAATATCAACGCATCGTACTGCGCGATGCACGAGCGGTATTGGGTAGTGCATCTATAGATTCGCAACAACACTGTATTGATTCGATGCAAAGACAGATAGCGCAACTTATCCAGCAAGGAATCATTGAACAAGCTGATCCGCAAGCACTCGCCTGCTTAATTTATGGCAGTTTAGCTGAAGCCGCGTTTTGGATAGCTGATGGTGAAGACCATAATCAAAGACTCAACTCGGGAAGAACAGCACTAAACCTTTTACTCCGCGGGTTATTGATTAAAGTAAATCAATAAAAATTCTGATTGCTATGAATACAGGATTTAAATTGAAACTCGATATTCAGAATAGAATTAGAAAATTAGAATCGACATCCCTATTGTTGGCTTCAATTTAGGATTGGTTTTTAGCTTAAACTGATCCTGATTTTAACCATGTACCTTTTGGCTGCTATACGATAAATTAACTGTAATTTTGAATTTTCGAGGTTTTTTTGAACTGGAATAATATAGAGATCCATTTTTCTCAGGTTGTTTTAAAACCATTTACATCTTTAGATGCTGATGAGGTATTTCAGCATATTACTCCCACCTTAACTCGATATATGGCTTGGGATCCTCCGCAAAACCGTCAAGAGTTTGATGAGATCTGGCATAAATGGCTAGAGAATATTAAACATGGGAATGAGTTAATTTTCGTCGTCAGAAACATTGCTAATTATGAGTTTCTTGGCCTTGCAGGACTGCACCAAATACAAACGGAAACACCTGAATTAGGCATTTGGATTCGAGAAGATCGACATAAGTCAGGATTTGGTAAAGATGCGGTAACAAGCATGGTTCATTGGGCTTCAGGCAACTTGAGTTTTAAAAATTTTATTTATCCTGTAGCTGTTGAAAATTATCCCAGTCGTCATATCGCAGAATCTTTAGGTGGAGTTATTTCTGAATATAAAAATAAACCTAAATATGATTCAGTGACTTATGTTATTCCTCCTCATACTGAATAATACAAATATATAGATTAAATTGTTTATGATTAATTGATGCAGGATATAGAGCATCTTTGCAGTTTTATCATCAACTCTCACAGTAATAGTGGCATTTTCATGTAAAAGCCGATACGATAATGAGAATTATTGTTATTTATATGGAATAAATCATGGCGCTGAATGCACATCGCACTTTTATTCAAGTGAAAGAGAAAATATATCTAGGTCCAAACTATGTTCGTATTATTTTTGACTGTGCAGATGTAGAGAAATTCAAATACACCAGTATTGGTGATAACAATAAAATTTTTATTCCAAGGCATGATCAAACTGCGATAGAAATTCCTGATTTTGATTTTAATCAGCGTAAGTGGATTGTCAGTAATCCTGAGATGATGCCAGAAATTCGGACTTATACCCATCGAGATATTGATTTAGTCAACAAAACCCTAACCATCGAGTTTGCAATGCATGGTACAGATACGGTGGCTTGTCACTGGGCAGATCGTACTCAACCTGGAGATCAAATTGGCGTAACCATGTCTACTGCCGCTAAAAATTCAATCCCTACAGGGCTGAATCATTATCTCATTATCACTGATGGGACTGGACTTGCAGTTACTCAAGCGATCTTAGAAAAATTAACAGCTGATGCCAAAGTATATGT
>JASLJB010000112.1 GCA_030152605.1 Acinetobacter sp.
TGGGTCACTGCACATTGACGGCAAGAACCCACAGAACCTAAAGACGGATGCCAACAAAAATAGGGGATGTCGATGCCGAGGCTGAGACATGCTTGGAGCAAGTTCTCTGAGCCATTGACTTCATACGATTTTCCATCGACATGAATGGTAGCCATAGTCGAATTCCTTAAGCTTGTTCTACGTTGCGGTTTGAGGCGATTGGACTATTGGTCACTTTTGCTTCAAATTCGCTACGGAAATGTTTGAGTGCGCCCATCAGCGGTTCCATGGCACCCGGTGCGTGGGCACAGAAAGTTTTACCAATCCATAACTTACGCGTTAGCTCTTGTAAGTGATCGATATCTTCTTTCTTGCCTTCGCCAGATTCAAGTGCTTTAAGCGCTTTGACTGCCCAAGGTAAACCATCACGACATGGAGTACAGAAACCACATGACTCACGCGCAAAGAATTCTTCTAAGTTACGTGTCGCAGAGACCATACATTGGGTTTGATCCACCACCATCAGCAAACAAGTACCTAGACGTGAACCTGCTTTCATGATCGTTTCCGAATCCATTGGCAAGTCGATATGCTCAGCGGCTAAAAAGTCCGTTGATGCACCGCCCGGTAACCATGCTTTGAGGGTCAGACCGTCACGCATACCACCGGCATGCTCTTCGATCACTTCACGTGCTGTGGTACCAAATGGAAGTTCCCATAAACCTGGGAATTTCACTTTGCCTGATGCACCATAAATTTTGGTGCCTGGGTCTTTGGATTTACCCGCAGATAAACCGATATACCATTCAGGACCACGTAACATGATCGCTGGCAAGTTGTTAAAGGTTTCCACGTTGTTGACGATGGTCGGACGACCCCATGCACCCGCCACTTGCGGGAATGGTGGTTTGGTCCGCGGGTTGGCGCGGCGACCTTCGAGCGAGTTAATCAATGCAGTTTCTTCACCACAGATATAACGTCCAGCACCCGTATGCACGTGCAGATCAAAGCTCCACCCGGTATCGAGGATGTTGTCACCCAAGTAACCTTTGGCGCGAACTTGTTCAAGTGCTTCATTGAGATACTGTGCAGCTTCGATGTATTCACCACGGATAAAGATATAACCATGTGTGGCTTCGAGGGTATAACCCGCGATCAACATGCCTTCGATCAACTGATGCGGCAAGTCTTCCATCAACAGACGGTCTTTAAAAGTACCTGGTTCCATCTCATCGGCATTACAAATCAGGTAACGTGGACCTGAGTTGTCATTTGGCGCCATCAGCGACCATTTGATCCCTGCTGGGAAACCTGCACCACCACGGCCTTTTACGGTCGCAGCTTTGATGACCTCAAGTACATCTTTAGGTGGCATGCCAATGGCTTTCTTAAAACCGGCATAGCCTTCTAAAGCTTCATAATCATCTGCAAGACGCACATTTTTTTGACGGCTTAAACGCCAAGTCAATGGATGTGTTTCTGGATTACCATCGCCATAAATCGGTTTTGGTTCAGTATTCATAGATACTTCTCCAACAACTGTGGAATTGATGTCACTTCCACTAAGCCGTGGGTGTCTTCATCAATCATTAAAGTCGGACCTTTGTCGCAGTTACCTAAGCAACAAATCGGAAGCAAAGTAAAACGGCCATCTGCGGTGGTTTGACCATACTGAATGCCCAACTCACGTTGGAACGCTTCAGCCAAAGTCTCAGCCCCCATCAAGAAACAGGCAATCGAATCACACAGTAAAATCACATGGCGACCGACCGGTTGGCGATAGATACGGTTGTAAAAAGTCGCTACACCTTCTAGGTCTGCTGTGCTGATTTGCAATAACTGTGCGATCGCATTCATCTGCGCATCATCGACCCAACCATTACGGCGTTGTACATGCTTCAAAGCATCCAAAGATGCTGCACGTGGGTATGGATAATGGGTGATGTGATGCTGAATCTCATGGATTTCTTCGCTGGTCAAAATCCCTTCAACATTCACGCGTGGCTTTTTGTCTGTCAAAATCATCATATTGATATATCCCCTTAACGATCCACGTCAGCCATAACCACATCAATGGTCGCCAAATAAATAATCAAGTCAGAAACCAGACTACCGTTGATGACGGAAGGAATTTGCTGCAAATGGGTGAAGGTCGGCGTACGAATACGGGTACGATAACTCATGGTGGCTTTGTCAGAGGTCAAGTAGTAGTTACTTGCACCTTTCACCACTTCAGCCATCACAGAGGCTTCACCGGCCGGCATCACAGGACCCCATGACACGCTCAAGAAGTGCGTAATCAAGGTTTCAATATCTTGAAGAGTCTTGTCTTTCGGTGGTGGAACAGCCAGCGGATGATCGGCTTTATATGCGCCAGATGGCATATTATCCAAACATTGCTTGACGATTTTGAGTGATTCAGTGATTTCATGGAAATGCACCATCACACGCGCATACGCATCGCCTTCGTACTCTAAAGGCACGTCGAAGTCGTAGTTTTCATAACCACTATATGGACGATATTTACGTACATCAAAATCAATACCTGTGGCACGTAAGCCCGTACCGGTGATGCCCCACGCCAATGCAGATTTTGCATCGTACTGTGCGACTTTCTGGGTACGACCCATAAACACCGAGTTACGCAGTGCAGCGGTATAGTATTCGTTAAGACGTTTTGGCATCCATTCGAGAATTTCTCGAATCAGCTTTTGCCAGTTGTTTGGCAAGTCATGCGCAGTACCGCCAATACGGAACCAAGCCGGATGCATACGGAAACCAGTAATGGCTTCAATCGCGTCATAGATCTTTTGACGATCGGCAAACATATAGAACACAGGGGTCATACCACCCGCATCCTGAATCGCAGTACCGATGAACAACAAGTGGTTGTTGATACGGAACAGTTCCGACAACATCACCCGGATACACTGTGCACGATCTGGCACGGTAATCCCTGCAAGTTGCTCCACACCCATCACATAAGGCATGTTCTGTGCGCAACCACCTAAGTAGTCCACACGGTCGGTATAGGGAATAAATGAGTGCCAAGTTTGACGCTCAGCCATCTTTTCCACACCGCGGTGGTGATAACCGATGTCTGGTACGCAGTCCTTCACTTCCTCGCCATCGAGCTGCAAGATCACACGGAATGCACCATGCGCAGACGGATGGTTAGGACCCAAGTTCAAGAACATAAAGTCTTCGTCATCGTTACCGCGCGATAGACCCCAGTCTTCTGGGACAAAACGCAGATGCTCTTGCTCGAAGTCTTGCTTGGCTTGGTCTTGCATATACGGGGTATATTCTGTCGCACGGGCAGAATATTCTTTACGTAAAGGATGACCTTCCCAATAGGTTGGCAGCAAGATGCGACGTAGCATTGGATGCCCGTCAAAATGCACACCAAACATATCGTACACTTCACGCTCGTACCAGTTGGCATTCGGCCAAATGTTACTCACGGTTGGGATCTTGAGATCACTGTCGCTTAATGCCACTTTGACACGAATATCACTGTTGCGCTCTAGCGATAACAAGTGATAAAACACAGTGAAGTCAGACGCAGGTAAACCGTCACGATGCGTTCTTAAACGTTCATCCACCGCAGACAAGTCAAACAGCATCACATAAGGACGTGACACGGTGCGTAGGTACATGAGGACTTCATGTACGCGTGCGCGTTCGACCCAGACTGTTGGGAAATCTTCACAAGTCGCTTGCACGTAGAAGTTCTCGCCAAACTTGGCTTTGAGTTCCTCTACAATGGCAAATGCTGGGCGCGAATCGGCTGCTGCGGATTCTGGCATAGCAATTTCTGTTTCAGCCATTGGCTTGGCTTCCTATTTAATACAAATTCTGTCAATTTCTAAGGATGTACTGAATATATAAATTCAAAGCAAACTTAGAAAAATCACTCAATTTCATCCATCGAACGTAAGTTTTTCACGGCAATACGATCCGCGTTTTTACGATCACGTTCAGGCATCATTTTTGGCTTATAAATCGGTTGCAAATCACTTCCAATCACAGCAGACAGCGGACGACGCTCAAGCTGAATTTGGTCTTGCAACAGCATTAAGGCTTGAATCAATGCTTCAGGACGTGGCGGACAACCGGGAACATACACATCCACAGGGATGATCTTGTCCACACCTTGTACCACTGAGTAAATATCGTACATACCGCCAGAGTTGGCGCAAGCACCCATTGAAATCACCCATTTAGGCTCCAACATTTGTTCATACAAACGTTGAATCACGGGCGCCATTTTCACAAAGCAGGTACCGGCAACGATCATCAAGTCGGCTTGACGTGGTGAAGCACGAATAACCTCAGCACCAAAACGCGACATATCGTGTACGCCGGTCAACGTGGTGGCGTACTCAACATAGCAACATGAGGTACCGAAGTTAAACGGCCAAACTGAGTTCTTACGACCCCAGTTGACCAGGTTATGCGCAACATCTTCAAGTCGCGTCATAAACACGTTTTTATTCACTTCTTCTTGAAGTGGATCGCTGACAACTTCACGCTCTTGAAGCGGATATTGGTCAGCATTCGGATTCGCACGGGTTAATGTATATTTCATCCCGAGTTACTCCTTATCTAGTGACATAGCAGATGTATTCGCTTTTACACGTCCAGACGACTGTGCTGGGATTTGTCCAGTAGGATCAATCACCAACTCTTCAATCGTGTTAAAACGGGTAATTTCCGCGAGATCCATATTGGGACTACCTATCTTGGTTTTGATTCCAGCTGCTTTACGACGATCGCTTGGTGCCCAGTTCAGCGCGCCAGTTGAAAGTTCATACAGCAAACCTACAAGTAAAACCAAAATAAATATTGCGGCAGTGACAAAGCCAATCCAACCGACTTCACGCACGGAGCTGGCCCATGCATAAAGATAAAGCGCTTCTAGATCGAAAACGACAAAGAAGATCGCAACCAGATAGAATTTCGCAGACAAGCGGATACGTGCACCACCCGCACTGACCACACCTGATTCAAACTGCTCTTGCTTTGCACGCCCCCAAGCTTTACCCCCGAGGAGTAAAGGGACCGTCAGCATAAAGACACACAAAAATGTAACGCCGATCACGAAGGCTATGATCGCCCAATCGTATGGAGTAATGGCACTCATGCGGGGATAGCTCCTGGCAGGCCTATTATTAACAAAGAATGTATGTATTGGCCTTAAAATACACCAAACACAAATTAAAACTGCTTAATTGTACCTGATTTATGATTTC
>JASLJB010000114.1 GCA_030152605.1 Acinetobacter sp.
GCAAAAATTACACATGTACCCTCGATGTACCTGTCAGAACTCCCCGGTCAACATCAGGGCTGCCGTCAGGCGGCGATTGAAGGGCATATTGAAATTGGTCGTCGTTGCCGTGAATTGGGGGTAGATACCATCGTAGTCTTGGACAGCCATTGGTTGGTGAATAGTGCATTTCATATTAACTGCGGTGAACATTTTCAAGGTGTGTATACCAGTAATGAACTGCCGCACTTTATCAAAGACATGCCCTTTGAATACGACGGCAATCCAGCGTTCGGTCAGTTGATGCAAACTGAAATCGCCAAAACCGGTATTCGGGTTCAGGCACATAATATCAAGAGCCTAGAGTTGGAATACGGTACCTTGGTGCCGATGCGCTATATGAATCAGGACCGGCACTTTAAGGTGGTCTCGGTATCGGCCTTTCTGACCTCACATGAACTGGAAGACAGTCGTAAGTTTGGTGAAGGTTTATTGAATGCCATTGAAAAATATCACGGCACGGTGGCGGTCTTTGCCAGTGGTTCGCTATCGCATCGTTTTATTTGGGATCGTGAAGCCAGTCGGGGCATGGATTCTTATACCCGTGAATGGGATCGCCAAGTAGATAAACATGTGGTCGGCATGTGGCAACGTGCAGAGTGGCGCGAATTTGTCGCCATGCTGCCAGAGTACGCCGAGTACTGCTATGGCGAGGGCGGTATGCATGATACCGCGATGTTGTTGGGACTTTTGGGCTGGGATCAATATCAGCAAGCCGCAGAAATCATCACGCCCGCATTCCCAAGTTCAGGCACCGGCCAAATCAATGCGGTGTTTCCACTGCCAGCCGGGGAGTAATCGTCATGCCACATTTTATTGCTGAGTACAGCGCCAATCTGCATGCTGATATTGATTTTCAAGATTTCTTTACCCAGATCAATACCTGTTTGGGCGCAACAGGCGTGTTTCCCCTGGGCGGAATCCGCAGCCGCGCGATCCGTATGGATGATTATGTGATCGCAGATGCGCAACATGATTATGCTTTTATTCATATGACTTTGAAGGTCGGTGCGGGTCGGGAGATCGAGACCCGACAGCGCGTGGCTGAGCAACTGTTTGCCTTGATCGATGCTTATTTTAAGCCGCTCAAAGATCGACGCCTGTTGGCGATCTCGTTTGAGATGATCGAACTCCATCCGATATTGAATTTTAAATCCAATAATATTCATCAGTTTCTCAGTGCACAGCATAAACAGCATAAGCAGGCTGAACCGACTGCACCTGAACATAGCCAAGGGAGCCAAAGCGATGCTTGATCCACAACAGATTCAGTCACTAGCCTTGCAGCTCGATGAGGCAGAGAAAAGTCGTCAGCAATTGCGGCAGTTTTCATTGCAGTTTCCCGAGATCAGCATTGAGGATGCCTATGCCATCCAAAAACAATGGGTCGCGGATAAGATCGCCGCAGGGCGTAAGTTGATCGGTCATAAAATCGGACTGACCTCACGCGCCATGCAAGTCTCCTCCAATATCAGCGAACCGGATTATGGTGCGCTCTTAGATGACATGCTGTTTGACGAGGGCGGCGATATTCCCTTTGAACGCTTTATCGTGCCGCGGGTGGAAGTTGAACTGGCCTTTATCTTGGGCAAGGACTTGAGTGGCCCCCATTGCAGCATATTCGATGTCTTGGATGCCACGGATTATATTATTCCGGCGATCGAGATCATTGATGCACGCCTGCATCAAGTCGATCCTGAGACACAAGTCACGCGTAAAGTGTTTGATACCATTTCAGACAATGCTGCCAATGCCGGCATCGTGTTGGGGGGACGCGCGATCCGTCCGCATGATATCGATCTACGCCGTGTTGCAGCCGTGCTGTATCGCAATGGCGTGATCGAAGAATCCGGAGTCTCCGCCGCGGTGTTAAATCATCCGGCCAAGGGCGTGGCATGGTTGGCCAACAAACTGCATCCACATGGGGTGAGTCTGAAAGCGGGGCAAATTATCCTCGGCGGCTCATTCACCCGTCCCGTGGCTGCGCATCCGGGCGATACCTTTCATATTGACTATGACCAACTGGGTTCAGTGGCCTTCCGTTTCGTATAAGGGGATGACGATGCTCGACACGACGAATTATTTTAAGCAAAAGCTGCATACACAGCAGCAATTGGGGATGTGGTTGGGATTGGCAGATGGCTATGCTGCGGAGATCGCGGCCAATGCCGGTTTTGATTGGCTCTTGATCGATGCTGAACATGCGCCCAACGATCTGCGCACAATTCTGCATCAACTGCAAACGATCGCGGCCTATCCGAGTCAGGCTGTGGTGCGACCGGTCACGGGAGATGTAGCACTGATTAAACAGTTACTCGATATTGGCGCGCAAACTGTGCTGATCCCGATGGTGGAGTCGGCACAACAGGCCGAGTTGATGGTCCGTGCCACGCGCTATCCGCCACACGGGATTCGCGGGGTGGGCGCTGCTTTGGCACGCGCATCGCGTTGGAACAATCTCAGTACTTACTTGGACGATGCCGAAGCACAAATCTGTGTGCTGCTACAAATCGAATCCCGACAAGGCTTGGACAATCTCGACGAGATTTTACAGGTGCCGGGTGTGGATGGTGTATTTATCGGGCCTGCTGATTTGTCTGCGGCCTTGGGCCATCGTGGCAATCCGGGGCATCCCGAGGTGCAAGCCGCAATTGTGTCGAGTATCCACAAGATTCGTGCTGCGGGTAAGGCCGCGGGTATTTTGTCTGCGGATGAAACTTTGGCAAAACATTATCTGTCTCTGGGGACCGAGTTTGTTGCAGTGGGCGTGGATACCAGTCTGTTGATGAAATCTATGAGCACGTTATTAGCAAAATTTAAATCGACTGCAACACCTCTCACGACTGCGGCAGTCAGCGTCTATTAATAAGGAGTGTTATAGATGCAACACCATCATGCAAAACCACAAGCGCAACATCCATTACAACAGCTTCAGCATCCTGAGTTATTGAAACAGCAGTTATATATCAATGGCGAATGGAGGGATGCCACAGATCAACGCCGTTTTGAGGTGCGCGATCCAGCAACAGCCGAGATCATCGCGCAGATCGCCAGTGCCAGTCCAGCGCAAGTGGTCGATGCAGTGCAAGCGGCTGAAACGGCTTTGGCGACTTGGAAGCTGACCACAGCAAAACAGCGTTCTACCTTGTTACGGCAATGGTTTGATCTCATCGTGTTGCATCAACAGGATTTGGCCGTGATCTTGAGTGCGGAACAGGGCAAACCCTTGGCGGAAAGCCGGGGTGAAATCCTGTATGGCGCCAGCTTTATTGAGTGGTTTGCCGAGGAAGCCAAACGTAGTTATGGCGATGTGATCCCGCATGACAAGCAAGGGCGTCGTCTGGTGGTGATCAAACAGCCGGTGGGTGTCGTGGCGGCGATTACACCGTGGAATTTCCCCAATGCGATGATTACCCGTAAAGTTGGGCCAGCTTTGGCTGCCGGCTGTACCGTGGTGATCAAACCTGCGTCTGAAACGCCACTGTCCGCACTGGCGTTGGCGGCCTTGGCGGAACAAGCTGGAATTCCCAAAGGCGTGATCAATGTGGTGACGGGGAGTTCACGTGAGATCGGTGCGGTACTGACCACGCATCCCGCGGTGAAAAAACTCTCCTTTACTGGATCGACCGAAGTGGGCAAGTTACTGATGGCACAGTGCGCCAGCAGCATGAAAAAAATCAGTATGGAACTGGGCGGCAATGCACCATTTATCGTGTTTGAAGATGCCGATCTTGACAAAGCCGTGCAAGGCGCAGTGGCCTCCAAGTTTCGTAACAGTGGTCAAACCTGCGTCTGTACCAACCGCTTTTTGGTACATGAGCAGATTTATGAGGCATTCTTGCAGAAACTGACAGTCGCCGTGCAGCAACTCAAGGTGGCACCGGCATTTGAGGCGGGGGCAGAACAAGGGCCACTGATCAATATCAAGTCGGTTGAAAAAATTGAACAGCATATTGCGGATGCCGTGGCCAAGGGTGCCAAGATCGTTACCGGTGGGCAGCGGCATGCTTTGGGACAAACCTTCTTTGAACCGACGGTATTGTCAGGCGCGAGCAGGGAAATGTTAGTGGCACAGGATGAAACCTTTGCGCCTTTGGCTGCGGTGTTTAAATTCAGCAGCGATGCCGAGGCGATTCAAATGGCCAATGACACCGAGTTTGGCTTGGCCTCTTATCTGTATACCGAAAGCCTAAGTCGTGCGTGGAAGGTCGGTGAAGCCTTAGAGTACGGCATGGTGGGTATTAATGAAGGGTTGATTTCCACTGAAGTTGCTCCCTTTGGTGGGATCAAAGCCTCGGGCTTAGGCCGTGAAGGCTCAAAGTATGGCATTGAGGATTATTTAGAAATTAAATATATGTGTATGGGGATTTAATTTCGCGACCTGAGTCGCGTATGCCGCATTGTTATCCAGCGTTGTAAATCAGGATCTTCGGGTCCTTTTTTTGTTGCTAGATGCTTGGCATGACTTGGTTTTTTTGTGAATTATTTAAATTAAGATTTTGAAATATATGGCTTTTGTATATTTCATGGAAAGTGCAAGCAATAGTTTTTAAAGTGCATGTCTTGGTGCGGAGCGATGTACTCATAATGCAGCATGGATCAGCTTTTCGACCCAACCAAGCCATCAGCAGAAGATCAAGGCAGCATGACCAGCGGATCGTTTGGCTGGGTTGTTGGCCTCACATTTAAATCGATTTTTAAATACATGTCGCGAGGGATACGCAATGTCGAGTTCAAATCAAGTGCCAGTGCCAGACACTGCAACAGCAGACACAATGTCAGCCAATCAACGTAAGGTGGCATTTGCCACGATTATCGGCACCACCATTGAGTGGTATGACTTTTTTATCTATGCCGCAGCGGCGGGATTGGTTTTTACCCAATTATTCTTCGCCCCTGTGGGCAAGAC